>NZ_JFWX01000020.1:0-74361 GCF_000588095.1 Acinetobacter sp. 1130196
AAGCCACAGAGTTTAATCAGGCTTTGAACAAAGCCAGTAACCATACGTAAAGAAAGACGGAATAGAGATTTGATCATTAAACAGCATTGAATCGCTGTATCGGAATAAGTTTGATTTCGTCCTTGCTTGCCTTGTGGTTGTGCATACCATTGCGTCTTAGGATCAAACCAGATTGAAATATTTCCTCGCTTGATTAAAGCTTGGTTATACGAGGACCAATTGGTTGTACGATAGATTTTAGGTGTAGGCTTCTTCATCTGGAAATTATATTACTGAAGAAGCCTTCAAGAATAGCTTTGTGCAACAAAGCCTTGAGCTACTGAAAACTCAATACGACGGTTTTTAAAGCGTCCTTCTTCAGTTGTGTTTTCTGCAACAGGGTTTTCTGAACCATGGCCTTGGGCAACAAGTTTAGATGCATCTACGCCTTTAGAAACCAAGTAATCTACAACGGCTTGAGCACGGCGTTGAGAAAGGGCTTTATTGGCAGCAGCATTACCTGTTGAGTCAGTGTGACCGCCTACGTTTAATTTCACACTAGTCACTTTATTTAACAGTGTTGCAGCTTGGTCAAGAATGGCTTTGTTATCTGCAGGAATTTCACTTGAACCACTCGCGAAGTTAATAATTTGTAGGTTAAGCGCTTTAACCAAAGCATTTACATCTACATTGTTCGGGTCAATTGAGCCTAAAGCAGTTTGTGAAGCAGTTAAGCTATTACTTACAGATTGCTCAGCTGTTTGTGGTGCAGCTGAAACAACTTCAGTATGAGGAACGAGTGCTTTTACTTTTGCAGTTAAAGCTTCTAAAGCTGCGGCATCACCTGCTTTCAAAGTGATTTTGTCACCAACCCATTCTAAAGACGCGTTTGGAACTCCTTTTAAGGCACCGAGCACACCTGCTAACGCATCTTTATCGGTAAATGCAGCAGCATAAGTTTGACTGGTATCAACATTACAGTCTTTAGTCCCTGAAAGAACTTTTTTAACTTGCGTTTGTAAAGTTGCCAAGAAGCCCTGATCACCAATGCCTGCCTGACATTGACTTACTGCCCCTTTATCGTCCGTACTTAAAGTTAAAGTAGCCGGTGCAGCTGCTGCGGCCGCTACACCACTTGCAGGAGTAGTCTCGGGTACAGGTGTAGCTTCTTTATGCTGGCAAGAGCGCCATAACCAAGCAATTAATAAACCAAGAATAATAAGCGCAATAATCGGTAAAAAACCACGAGATTTACCAGTCGTTTCCGTTGCCGCTGCAAGCGGAGGTGCAGTTGATGTTGTTACTGATGATAAACCCGCACCAATACCCAATGGAGCTAATAAGCCGACTGCCCACCCTGGTAAATATGAACGAATCGTTTCCGCATGTTGACGTAAATAGTTCACAATGCTTTGTTGATCGCTTCCAGCGACTTCAGAAATCGTATTAAGACTGGGTTTGATCGCACTATTGAGTGTACTTTCAATCTCGGCAGATGGTGCAGTGCCACTTAGGTGTGTTAGTACCGTATTTTTAATTTGGTCATTATGAGAAAAAAGATCGGATAATGATGGAGCTAAACTGTTTTTTAACTGTCCAATAAGATCAGGTTTAGCAGCTAATAATGAAAGTAGAATTGGATAAAACTTAGAGAGCGCGTTAGTTTTTTCGCCTAGGAATCCATCCTGATTATTCAATATTGTTGATGATACTTTTTCTTTAAGCAGTTCTATAGGGTTTATCGACATTGTTTATTCTCCCGAATCTTATACGTCGTAACCAGCAATTTTTTGATTATTCAAATACTTCTCTTTGCTGATAGTTTTTTATTCTAATGCGCTCGAAATCTTTTGTTGTCTTTTAAATAATTTATATACAATTTTCCATCTAGTATTTACAAAACAGGCAAATCATTATGATCTGCCTGTTTATATTTTGAATAAGCTTTTAACTATTAAAAACTATACAGCAAAAGTCTGTACTACTTTACCAGTAAGGTTTTGACCCAGTAATGGCGTGTTTTTTCCTTGAGACAAGATAGTGTCTTTAGTTAACGTCCAGCTTAGTTCAGGATCTACCAACACCCACCCAGCTTCAGCTTGCCAACGCGCAGTCATGTTTGCTACCTGTGCAGGAGCACTTGTTACTTTAGTAACCCACTCAAGTGGCTCAAATAAGCCTTCATTAATGAGTTGGATACCTAGAGCTACATAAGTATCAAATGCAGTAATACCCGGTTGGGTTTCAGCAAATGGAGCCATTTTCGCTGAACTGCTTAATGGTTCGTGATGCGTACAAATTGCATCAATTACACCTTGTTTTAAACCTTGGCGTAAAAGCTCTTTATCTTGCTCAGAACGTAATGGTGGACGAACATGTGCAAGTGAGTTAAAGCCATCCGTTAATTGTTCAGTTAAATGTAACTGGTGCATTGCGACGTCGGCAGTAACAGGTAAACCTTTCGCTTTTGCTGCACGAATTAATTCAACCGATGCACCGCAAGACAACAAGCCAAAGTGAGCTTTGACACCTGTCGCTTCAATCATAAGTAGATATTTTGCAATCGCTACAGTTTCAGCAATTGCAGGAATCATTGGCAAACCTTGACGCGATGCGATAAAGCCTTCATGAGCACAGCCATCTTTAGCAAGTTGCGGCTCTTCAGCATAGAACACGACTGTTAGACCAAGACCCGCAGCATACTCAAGCGTGCGGACAACAACATCATCATTTTCAAAAGCAGCATTTGCATTTGAAACAGCAGTACACCCACCCTTTTTAAGACCTGCCATATTTGCTGGTTGCTTACCATTTAGGCCTTGAGTCTGGGCACCAATAATATGCAGATGAATCCCGCCGTCATGCCAAGCCTTTTCAATCAAGCCATGAATGAGGGCACCATTGTCTTGTACAATTGGCTTTGAGTCTGGTGGGGTAATCACGTGCAAAATACCATTGGCACGTGCAGCTTTTCCCTCAGACTTAAGCGTACCATGCTGCTGTTGACCCGGTTCACGTAAACGTGCACACAAATCAACCATGGTCGGCATTAACCATTTGCCTTGCCCATCAATGGTTTGTTCAACTTGTTCGACTGGAGCAACGAGCTTACCGTCTTGAATATATACAGTTTGTACGCTGTCTGTTTTTTGGATTGGGTCTAACACACGTACATTTTCAATTTTTACAATACTCATGTGATCCATTCCTTACAACGCAATCGCTTCAATTAAACCTTGTTCTTGAAGTTGCCCTTGCATAGACAACGCCAGTACAGCCATACGAACTGCAATACCGTTAGTAACCTGTTTTAAAATCACAGACTGGTCACCATCGGCAATACTCGAATCAATTTCTACACCGCGGTTCATTGGTCCCGGATGCATAACAATACAATCCGGTTTAGCTAAACTTAGGCGCTCTTTGTTTAAGCCATACATTCTATAAAATTCAGATTGCGAAGATAACGCTGGTGAATCAATACGCTCATTTTGAATACGTAGCGCAATAATCACATCACAACCAGTGACGCCTTCATCCATGTTATTGAACAAACGAACATAGTCACCGTATTCTGAAAAGCCAACTGGTAATAATGTATTTGGTGCAATTACACGAATGTCTTTACATCCAAGAGTTTGAAGTGCAGCCACATCTGAACGTGCCACACGAGAATGTTTAATGTCACCAATAATCGCAACACTCAAATCTTCAAATGGTTTTTTCGTCTCACGGCGAATTGTGAGCATATCGAGCATCGCTTGCGTTGGATGGGCATGACGTCCATCTCCGGCATTAATAATTGCGACTTTTGGACATACATCTTTAGCAATGAAATGTGCAGCACCCGAAGATGAATGGCGAACTACAAAAATATCGGCAGCCATTGCTTCGAGGTTCCAAAGTGTATCTCGTAAAGTCTCACCTTTTGACGTGCTTGAACGTGCTATATCAATGTTTAATACATTGGCAGACAAACGTTTTGCTGCTGCTTCAAAAGTAGTACGGGTACGTGTGGAGTTTTCAAAGAAGAGATTCATCACCGTCCGTCCTTCTAAAAGCGGGCGGTTAATTAAATTATTATTATCGTCTAAAAAGCTTTGAGCGGTATCTAAAATCTTAGTGAGGTTTTCTTTTGAAAGGCCCTCAATCGTTAAAAAATGTTTTAAATTTCCGTCTTGATTGAGCTGAACCTGGCTCGGTTGATGCAATGCTGCAATATGCATAATGGATTCCTATGGGTCGAATCGCGAAAACGTGCATAGTGTAGCTGAATTCCAGCTTTTTCGCAGAAGAACTTTACAGAATAAGACCCTAAATTGACCAGAAAATTTAGGGCCATGCCGATATTACCTTAAAGCACCAATATAATGGTGCGGAACTTGTGCCCGATAAATGTCTTCAGCCGTGATTTCTTTTTCTTCGTTTAACTGAACATTTTCCGCGATTTGTTTTTGAGGAAGCTCTGGTATGGAGTCAGTCAATGAGTTTAATCGTTCAACATAACGTTTTAATTCATCGTCATCTGTTTCCAAAGCCAGCGCTATTACATACTTTGCGTAATCTTTATTTTGGACCACATACAATGCATCTATGACCCGCCCTGTGATCCTACGCATACGCACATATATTTGTGTGGACACTGAAAAAGCTTCCGCATTGGCTACAAAACCATTCCCCATCATATCTTTCATTTATATTCCCCTATGCTTTCAAATCATAAAATTGGTTAAAAACCATTTAATAAATAAGCTTTACTCATAGAGGTTTAGCAAAATACATACCAGTTTATAGGATTTAAGCTTTAAAAATCAGTTTATTGGTTGCCAAGTGATAGGTTGCAATAATTTAAAAACCTTTACACATCAAAATAAGTTAAACTTTGCATCGTTAATATTTATATGTTTTGGTCAATCGAGTTTATGAATACCTCTTTACGTTTAAACCACTATTGGATTACTTGTGCTGATGGTTTAGAAAGCCTCTTACAAGAAGAAATAGAACAGCTTGGCACCAAAGTGACAGAACGTAAAGCTGGACGTTTAATCATTGAAGGGACACTTGAACATGCTTATCGCATTTGCATGTGGTCCCGTCTTGCCTCTCGTGTTTTACTTCCAATCCATACGTATGAACTTGAACATACACATGATGCACGTGATGTAGCGGAAGAGCTTTACGAAGGTGCAATGAGCTTTGACTGGTCACTTATTTTTGCACCACAAAGTAACTTTGCTATTCGCTTACATGCAGAACGTGAAATTAAAGTTAATACCCAATTTGCAACGCTTAGAGCAAAAGACGGTGTAGTCGATTCCTTTATGGAAGCTGTCGGCCGTCGTCCAAGTATTGATACTAAACAACCAGAAATTACGTTATATGTACTTGCTGGCAAGACTGAACATACTTATTGCCTAGATTTATCTGGTGACTCATTACATAAACGTGGCTACCGTCGTTATATGACGGATGCACCGATTAAAGAAAACCTTGCTGCAGCAATTTTACAAAAAGCTAAGCTCAAAGAACGTAATCCAGAGCTTGTCTTCGACCCAATGTGTGGTTCAGGTACTTTTATCATTGAAGCATTAATGATTTTAACTGACCGCGCACCTGGTCTTGTTCGCCGTTTTGGCTTTAATGGTTGGCATGGTCATGACCGTGAACTTTGGCTTTCACTCAAAGCTGAAGCAGCAGAACGTCATGAAAAAGCGCTTGAGCAACCACTACCTAAGTTCTATGCGTTTGATGCTGACTGGGAAGCTGTAAAAGCAACTCGTGAAAACATTATTGCAGCAGGCTTTGAAAAGCTATTAAGCCAAATTCAAATTGAAGAACGTACTTTAGCTGACTGGCCAGATTTTGCTGCTGAAAAGAAAACAGCTTTTATTGTGACTAACCCTCCATATGGCGAACGTTTAGGTGATAAAGCATCAAACCGTTCTCTTTACTTAGGGTTATCGGCACTTTTACAAAAACATTTCCCAAATCAATATGCAGCCATTATTGCAGCTCAAATTGAACAAGCAGATGTTTTAGCTTTTGAAGCACCTGAAACTTTACGTTTAATGAATGGTAAGTTACCAATTTACATTCGTTTTGGTGCAATCAAACCAGAAAAAGTAACACAGCCATTTTTAGCAACTTGGCAAGCTCAACCTGTTGAAATGGAAGAAGCTCAAGACTTTGCGAACCGTTTGCAAAAAAATATGACTGCCTTGAAAAAATGGGCCACTAAAGAAAATATTTACTGCTTACGATTATACGATGCCGACTTACCTGACTTTAATGTCGCTGTCGATTTATATGGTGACCGTTTACATGTTCAGGAATATGCACCACCAAAAACAATCGATCCTGAAAAAGCAAAAAAACGTTTTAATTTAGCACTTGCTGTAATTCGTGCTGTTACCGGTTTAAACCGCGACGCTATTTTTATTAAAACGCGTGCTCGCCAAACAGGTACTAACCAATATACGAAACAAAGCACAGCTTCAAAACGTTTTATCGTTCAAGAAGGTAAAGCTAAGATTTTAGTAAACCTGACTGACTATCTTGATACAGGTTTATTTCTTGACCATCGTCAAATGCGTTTACGTATTGCTCAAGAAGCTCGTGGTAAACACTTCCTTAACTTATATAGTTATACCTCTACAGCCAGCTTACATGCGGCTTTAGGCGGTGCTGCAAGTACTACAAGTGTCGACTTATCGAACACGTACTTGAGCTGGTCTAAAGAAAACTTCGTTTTAAATGGTTTAACTGTAGATCATGCAGATGAACAACACATGTTCTTTGCAAGTGACTGTTTTGAATGGCTAAAAGAAGGTCACGAACAATACGATCTTATCTTTATTGACCCACCTACTTTCTCTAACTCTAAAAAGTTCTACGGTACTTTCGACGTACAACGCGACCATGTGTCTCTTATTAAACGTGCTATGAACCGTTTAACAAGTGAAGGTACGCTTTACTTCTCAAATAACTACCGCGGCTTTGAAATGGATGAAGAAATTGAAGCGCTATACGACGTTGAAGAAATTACGTCTGAAACAATTGGACCCGATTTTAAACGTAATCAAAAAATCCACCGTGCATGGAAAATTCAGCATTTAGGATTGAACTGATATAAATTTGGCGAGAAGTTATCATTACTTTACGGTAATGATAACTTCGCCATGTACATTTTTCGGTTCAAACTCATAACGTGTAAAACGGTCCGCTCGGTCTGGTAGCGCCACCATTTCTAATTTTTTCTTTTCTTTAATATCTATCACCTGATTTTGTTTTTGTTCTTGATAAGGTGATAACACACTCGATCTTAATGAGTTCCAGCGAACTTCTTGTAAATAATTATCTCCTAATTCTTTGCGAGCTTGGTGCTGCTCTATTTCAGGTTTTTGTGCATCATCTTGAGCCTTAGCAATAATGACGGGTAAAGATGTGGTTACCGCACCTGTTTGAGTGGCTAGCGCACTTTCTGTCATTGGTTGTGCTGCCCAGGCATTTGATAATAATACAAACACACCGCTCAAAACTCCCAGCATATACCCTTGCTTATTATTCATTACCTACTTCCTAAAATTGTTATTGTTCGTTATATGAAATCAAACTAGCAACTTTTTAACCTTGTCGCAATGTTATAAAGAAACTTCCCGATAATTAGCATTGATCATTTTAAAATCTGAAATTCTTCACAGGCCTTTCGTGAATATTCAAGTAGTTTTATAGATTGTTATCTCAGACTTGCACCATAACTCCAGATCACTTACTGTGATTTTATAATGTATTTGCATTTAGATTTATTCATAAATAAACACCATACGAGGTGGAATAATGCTTCAGCAATGCTGTCAATTATTAGAAGATCTTCAACTTAAAGTTGCATTTATTGAAAGTGCCAGTTCAGGTTACTTAACCAGTCAGTTTTCGATTCATAAAAATAGTGGCGCTGATATTTTACTGGGCGGATTAGTGAGTTATGACCCCAGTATTAAAATCAGTGTTTTAAAAGTTGAACCAAAGTTAATCGAAACCTACACAGCAGAATCACCACAAGTAACTGAAGAAATGTGCAGGCTTGGTCAAACTCTATTTCAAAAAGCCGATATTATTGTAAGTTGTACAGGTTTACTCAAACATGGCGGAAGTGAAACCACGGAAAAACCTGTAGGTACTTTTTTTATTTGTATTTCTTATCTAGGACGTATTTATCATTACCATTATTTTTTATCAGGACATGCCGAACAAAAACTTAAAACTCTCACGCAAAAAGTGGCAGACTCAATTATTGCGCTTATATCTTCCAATCAGCATAAAAGTTAAATATAAAAAAAGAGAATATGTTTCCATATTCTCTTTTCGGTTTTAGCAGAACAAACTTAGCTGAGTTTCATTTTATCAAAGACCAAGTGACCATGCTCACCTTTAACTAAAATGGTATCACCTGCAACAAACTCACCTGACAAGATTTTTTGAGCCAAAGTGTTTTCAACCTGTTGTTGAATTGCACGTTTTAATGGACGTGCTCCGTATACAGGATCGAAACCAGCATCAATCAATAAGTCAAATGCACTGTCATCTACAGTTAAGCTCATATCACGATCAACAAGACGTGAACGTAAACGATCTAACTGAATATCCGCAATACCACGAATCTGCGCTTTCTTGAGTGAATGGAAAATTACAAGCTCATCAATCCGGTTAATAAATTCCGGACGGAAATGCTGACTTACCGCATTCATCACGACTGTACGCACTTCATCATCAGTGGCACCTTCGCCAAGCTCACGTACATCTTGTGAACCCAAGTTTGATGTCATCACAATAACCGTGTTTTTAAAGTCCACTACTCGACCTTGTGAGTCGGTTAAGCGCCCGTCATCCAACACTTGGAGCAAGATATTGAAAACATCTGGATGCGCTTTTTCAACCTCATCAAACAACACCACGCTATATGGTTTACGGCGAACAGCTTCGGTTAAAACACCGCCCTCTTCGTAACCCACATAGCCCGGAGGCGCACCAACTAAACGGCTGACAGAATGTTTCTCCATGAATTCACTCATATCGATACGAATCATGGCATCATCACTATCAAACAAGAAGTTAGCTAAAGCTTTAGTTAACTCAGTTTTACCAACACCCGTTGGTCCTAAGAACAAGAATGATCCGCTAGGACGATTCGGGTCAGACAAACCGGCACGCGAACGACGTACTGCATTCGATACCGCAACAACTGCTTCATCTTGTCCTACAACACGGTCATGCAAGAACTCTTCCATATGAAGGAGTTTTTCACGCTCGCCTTGCATCATTTTAGCAACCGGAATACCCGTTGCAGCACTAACGACTTCGGCAATTTCATTTTCAGTTACTTTAGTACGAATGAGTTTTGGCTCTTCGTTTTCTTCAGCAACTTCATCTTGCTCAAGCTGTTTTTGAAGCTCTGGAATAACGCCATATTGTAAACGTGCTGCTTCGGCTAAATCACCTTCACGCTGAGCTTTCTCAAAAGCAATACGTGCTTTATCAAGTTCAACCTGAGCTTGTTTAGTGCCTTCTACCAAAGTTTTTTCAGATTTCCACACTTCTTCGAGATCGTTATATTCTTTCTGAACTTCAGCGATCTGTTTTTCAAGATGAGTAACTTCGGCCTTACTGCCTGCATCTTCATCTTTTTTCACCGCTTCCAACTGCATTTTCAACTGGATTAAACGGCGATCAAGTTTATCAAGTGCTTCAGGTTTAGAGTCAATCTCCATTTTGATACGAGAAGCTGCCTCATCAATCAGGTCAATCGCCTTGTCTGGTAATTGACGGTCTGTAATATAACGATGAGACATTTTCGCTGCTGCAATAATCGCTGAGTCTAAAATTTGTACACCATGGTGAGTAGCATACTTTTCTTTTAGACCACGTAAAATCGCAATGGTATCTTCAACGCTTGGTTCATCCACCAGAACTTTCTGGAAACGACGTTCTAAAGCGGCATCTTTTTCAATGTATTGACGATATTCATCTAAGGTTGTTGCACCCACACAGCGCAACTCACCACGAGCCAACGCAGGTTTTAACATATTCCCTGCATCCATCGCGCCGTCACCTTTACCAGCACCAACGAGTGTATGTAACTCGTCAATGAATAAGATGATTTCGCCTTCGTGTTTCGCCAAATCTTTTAAAACAGCTTTTAAACGTTCTTCAAACTCACCACGATACTTAGCACCTGCAAGTAATGAGCCTAAATCTAGTGATAAAACACGTTTATTCTTTAAGCCTTCTGGCACTTCACCATTGACAATACGCTGTGCTAAGCCTTCAACAATAGCGGTTTTACCAACACCCGGCTCACCGATGAGTACAGGGTTGTTTTTTGTACGACGTGACAAGACCTGAATAGTGCGTCGAATTTCATCATCACGTCCAATGACCGGATCAAGTTTCCCCGATAAAGCCCGCTCAGTTAAATCAATTGTATATTTATTAAGTGAGTCACGTTGGTCTTCGTGATTATTACTCATGACTTTGTCACTACCTCGAATATGTTCAATTACTTTGCGTAAGCTGTCGGGAGTTACACCTACGGCACTTAAAATATTTTTTGTTTCGCCAGTTTCTGCTAAGCCCAATAAAACCCAGTCAGTCGACAAAAATTCATCGCCAGCTTTTTGCGCATATCGATCTGCCAAATTAAGTGCTTTAACTGCTTCAGGGTTTAAATTGACATCACCCGTCGGGTTAGCAATAGTCGGAGCATCTTTTAAAGCCTGCTCTAGCTTTTGTTTAAGTTCAGGTAACCGTGCACCTGCTTGTTGCAACAAACTAATATTAGACGGCTCTTCCAATAAAGTACTCAAAATATGAATACCTGCTATAGCCGTATGGTCTTTACCCATTGCTAAGGATTGAGCATCTGAGAGGGCTTGCTGCAAGCGGTTCGTAAATTTTTCAAATCGCATTCTTGTTATTCCTCACAACAAATTCGTACTTGTGTAATAGATGGGAACACTTTTTCGGATTTCAAATAATTTTTTATATATTTTTCATGATCTTATAAAAAATACTATGAGTAAAACTCGATTATAATATGGGTTTGTTTTGTATATATTTCAAGTACACTTCAGCTACATTTTATTAAATCGCTTAAATATTTATATTTGGTTTCGTCTGTTCCACTCTTTTCACAAAGTCTTCATTGAGAATTCCAAAAATAGGAATTAATTTATTAGGCTAATTCCATCCTGTTTTTGAAATTAAAATGCGTTTAAAACATATTATATTAACAACTTGTCTTTTTAGCTCGACTCTAGCAATAGCAGAGTTACCCCAAGACTCAAGAAGATCCGGTGGAATTGCAGTCGTTTCATTATCGACCGATATTACTCAAGTCACTTTTCAACACAAACCCGTTTTAATCAGTCAAGAAGGCCATCAACGTTATGCTGTAGTAGGTATTCCATTATCTACACCACTCGGCAGCATTCAGCTTGATACCAATAAAGCGCCTATTCAAATAGAAGTTAAGTCTTATCCTTATGCTGAGCAAAGGATTAAAGTTACCAATCAAGACTATGTGAACCCCAACCAAAGTCAATTAGACCGCTATGCTCAAGAAGCGAAAGAACAAAATGAGGTTTATAGTTCTTTCACAACAAGTTCATGGCAAAGCTTGCCTAAATTTATACGTCCAACTTCGGGAAAATTTACCAACTCTTTTGGAAGAAAACGTTTCTTCAATGGTGAAGAACGTGCACCTCATTCAGGTCTGGATATTCCAGCACCAATAGGTCAAAAAGTAGTTGCTCCAGCAGATGGTGTAGTCGTTCAAACAGGACACTATTTCTTTAATGGACAAACTGTATTAATTGATCACGGCCAAGGTTTAATTAGCATGTTTTGCCATTTAAGCGAGATAAAAGTAGAAAAGGGCCAGCGTATCCATCAAGGTGAAGTACTCGGCTTAGTCGGTAAAACAGGCCGTGTAACAGGGCCACATTTACATTGGGGAATGAGCCTTAACAATGCTCGGGTAGACCCTCAACTTTTTCTAAACCCAGCTCATTAATTTAAAGCTTTACGAAAGTACTTTGGCGCCTCGACATAACCTTCTCTTAGGTAAAATTGATGCGCTAAAGGCCTTTGCAATCCTGAGTGCAGTTCCATCCGGTCACAACCACGTTCCCTTGCCAACCGTTCTGCTTCTTGTACAAGCAAATGCCCCACTCCTTTACTACGCATATTCTCGTCAACATACAAATAACATATTTTGGCAAAGTCCCCTTTTAAGGCAATTTGCGGAATAAAATAAAGTGATAAAACTCCATATACATTTAAATCGTCAGCTGCGACCAATGTAATTGCGTTAGAATCTTTACTTAATCTTTGGAATTGTTCCTCAATCAATCTTAATGGCTGTGAATATCCCATTTGTTTCAGTAAGTGACATATAAATTCGGTATCTTTTGATTGAGCTAAACGGATATTCACCCAACATTCTCCTTTTATTTTTTGAATTGTTCTTATCATAAAAAAAGCCAACATGACTGTTAGCTTTTCTTTTCAGCTATTCATATAAAATTATGCAGCTTCAATAATCTCAAAATCGTGGGTAATTTCTACGCCACCATCAGAAAGCATTTTACTTGCTGAACAATATTTTTCAGCTGATAGCTCTACTGCTTTTGCAACCTGTTTTTCTTTTACGGCTTTACCTGTCACTACAAAGTGTAAATGGATCTTGGTGAAAACAGCTGGAATTGCATCTGCTCGCTCAGCTTTAAGCTGACATACGACATTCGTCACATCTTGACGAGATTTTTTTAAAATAGTCACAATATCAAACGAAGCACACCCACCAAGTCCCATTAATATCAATTCCATAGGACGTGGTCCACGGTTTTCGCCACCATACTCAGGTGAGCCATCCATCACTACACTATGACCACTCTCTGATTTCGCTTCAAAAGCAACATTCTCTAGCCAATGTACACTTGTTTGCATTGCAACTACCCAAAAAAAATTATAAATTTAAGCAGGGTCTGTTGACATTTCATCTATGGATTGCGTAATAGCTAAAAATTAATCCAAATAAAAACGCAAAACACAGACAAGGGCAATCCTTTGTCCCGTTTTGTAAAAAAGTTTGTTAAATTTCAGCCAAAATCTGAGGTGCGATTTAAGCATCTTAGGTGCAGCGCAAGACCAGATTTTTTTGTGCGTTTCGTTGTTAAGCTCTATTTATTTAGAATGACTAAATTCCATAGTTCTTGCTTCGTAACGTCTAGAAAAATCGTCTTATGTCGCAACCATCTGTGAAATGTCAACAGGCCCTTGTTTTGTACACTAACATAAAATGAGTTGATAAGGAATTTCATCTCTTCTGTGTAATAGCTCATCTCGAGCTTGTGTGAATTGTTTACCCTATTCGGAACATATCAAGCATGACTTCAAATTTTTCACAACTCAGCACAGATGCTTTATCTCCGGGGCAACTACCTGAATCCGTTAAAGCATTGTTAAAGCGTGCTCACATCAACAGATATCCAAAACGAACCACAATTGTTGATGCCGGAACAGAGTCAAAATCTTTATATTTAATTTTAAAAGGCTCAGTTTCAATTATTTTACGTGAAGATGATGAGCGTGAAATTGTTGTGGCATATTTGAATCCTGGTGACTTCTTTGGGGAAATGGGGCTTTTCGAACCGAACCCTCAACGTACAGCTGAAGTTCGTACCCGTGATGTCTGTGAAATTGCAGAAATTTCATATGACAACTTCCATGAACTGAGCAAACAGTATCCAGATCTCAGCTATGCCGTTTTCGCGCAACTTGTTCGTCGTTTAAAAAATACAACTCGTAAAATGACTGACCTTGCCTTCATTGATGTGTCTGGTCGTATTGCGCGTTGCTTAATCGACTTATCTTCACAACCAGAGGCAATGATCTTGCCGAATGGTCGTCAAATTCGTATTACCCGTCAAGAAATTGGACGTATTGTCGGTTGTTCACGAGAAATGGTTGGCCGTGTATTAAAGACCTTAGAAGATCAAGGTATGATCCAGACAGATGGTAAGGCTATTCTTTTTTTTGATGCATCATTAGAAGAAACTCCTGTCACTGACGAAGACTATGATGACGAAGAATAATTATTCGTAATGATTTAATAAAGAGCAAACTTCGGTTTGCTTTTTTTATATGCAACAATGAGTTAATACATAAAGCTTACAAACTATTCTATTTTTATGATTTAAGTTGAATACATATTTTCCGTTAGGCTAACTTAAAATTTCTCAAGGATTTCGCAGTATGCAATTCAAACCACTTGGTCACACTGGCATTAACCTTCCAGAAATTTGCTTAGGTACTATGACATTTGGTGAGCAAAACACTCAACAAGAAGCTTTCGAACAACTCAATTACGCTTTAGAGCACGGTTTATATTTTTGGGATACAGCAGAGATGTATTCCGTACCCCCTAAACCAGAAACATATGGTGCGACTGAAACCATTTTAGGCAATTGGTTTGCACAACATGGTCAACGTGACAAAGTATTCCTTGCTTCAAAAATTGCAGGTCCTGGCTTTGGTGGAACTCATATTCGAGAAGGTCATACCAAGTTTAATAGTGAACATATTTCACAAGCGATTGATGGTTCTCTTAAACGCCTCCAAACAGACTATATTGATCTCTACCAATTACACTGGCCAGAACGTCATACCAACTTTTTTGGCACGCTCGCTTATGGTAATCAGCAGGCCCACAATAATTACAACACTACGCCTTTAGAAGAGACATTACTTGCTCTTCAAAAAGAGATTAATCGAGGACGTATTCGTTATATCGGCTTATCTAATGAAACGCCTTGGGGCACTATGAAGTTTTTACAGCTTGCTGAAAATTTAGGTGTAAGTAAATTTGTGAGTGTGCAAAACCCCTATAGCCTGCTTAATCGTACTTATGAAATCGGTATGTCTGAGATTGCTAAATATGAAGGTGTAGGATTACTTGCATACTCTCCTCTTGCTTTTGGTTACTTAACTGGTAAGTTTAGAAATGGGGCACGTCCTGCGAATGCTCGCGTTACTCTATTTCCACGCTTTAGTCGCTATAGCAATCCACAAAGTGAATGGGCAACGGAACAATATGCACAGCTCGCTGAAAAGCATGGTTTAAGCCTGACTCAATTGGCTCTAGCCTTTATTAAACAGCAATTCTTTGTGACGAGTACAATTATTGGTGCGACTAGCTTAGATCAGCTCAAAGAGAATATTCAGGCTTTTGAAATTGAGCTTTCACCAGAAATTTTACAAGGCATAGAAGCTATTCATGTACAACAGCCTAATCCTGCCCCTTAAAAACAAAAAAACGGATGCTTAAGCATCCGTTTTTATACTTATATTAAAGTTTTAAAACTTATCTACGGCCATTATAAATAGCTAATGCTGCAGGTAAGTTTTTACGCATATCATTAATACGCTGAGCGTTAGATGGGTGAGTAGACAAGAAAGATGAACCACCAGCACCTTCAAGTTTGTTCATTTTTTCCCAGAGGGTAATAGCAGCATTTGGGTTATAACCTGCACGTGCCATTAACATTAAGCCCCCTTGGTCAGCACGGCTCTCTAAACTACGCGAATATGGTAAGCCCACCCCTACTTGCGAACCTAGTTGTGCAGCAGCCGCACCTAATTGGTTAACGTTACCGCCACCTGCATAGCTTAAGCCAATATTTAATGCCAAATCAGTTAAAGCCTGTGCGCCAATTTTACTTTTAGCATGCTCTTCTAAAGCGTGCGTCATTTCGTGGCCCATAACAGCTGCAATTTCAGCATCCGTTAGGTTGAGCTTATTCACAATACCTGTGTAGAACACGACCTTACCACCTGGTGCAACGTAGGCGTTAACAGTATCTGATTTCAGTACAGCCAACTGCCAGCTAAATGGCTGCCCTGTTTGATTTACTTGATCAGCATAAGGTTTTAAACGGTTGAAAACAGCATTAATACGGCTATAGGTACTTGAACTTGTATCTAAAGTCCCTTTAGCACGTGCTTCCTGCACCATTTTAGTAAAACCTTGTGCAGACTGCGCATTTAATGTTGCTGTATCTGCACCAGCCATGTCAGCCATTGTTGCGCAACCAGAGATTGTTACAACACCTGCAGCACACAAGCTTAAAAAAAGTTTCTTATTCATCAACATGGGTCACCTAAATCTTAAAAAAACTGTTTATTCTTTTGCACTTATTATAAGAAATAGCACATAAGCTTTGAATCTCTCATTTCTTCACGATCATAGTATTTATGTAACGATCAAGCAGATAAAGTCATCAAATAAATCCAGAACAGTAAACATATTATATTTAGGACAAGATAGACATGGCTTAAAGGCTTAACTTTCTCTTCAAGAGAGGGACTTGTCCTTTTCCATAAGAGATAACTGTTTTGTATAAAAACGACCGGGATTAAGACACAAGCAATCAAAACAGAAAGACTCATAAATGCTGTCATGAAGAAGTCAGGGTTATAATTTTGGCCATAAATGACTAGCATAGCTAACGTTGGCGAACCACCGATCGCAAACAAAAAAGAATAAAAAATGGTTTTTGAAATAGTGGGTTGCAATTTCATTTTAGTTCATCATCCATGACATCACTTATATTTCTGTTTTAATCTGAATTAGACAAAACAGAAACTGCACTTTAGTCGGATATAAAAAAGCCCCCTTTTTCAGGAGGCTTTTATCATCTTTGCAAATTAAGCAGAGAATGGGTGACGTAAAACAATTGTTTCTGCACGGTCTGGACCAGTTGAAACGATATCAATCGGACATTCGATTAATTGTTCAATACGTTTTACATAAGCCAAAGCATTTGCAGGTAATTGGTCAATGCTCGTTAAACCAACAGTTGACTCGCTCCAACCTGGCATAGTTTCATAAATTGGTTTCAAACATTCAAAAGAAACCGCATCAGAAGAACCTACACAACCTGAATCAGTATTTTCATAACCTACACAGATTTTCACTTCTTCTAAACCGTCTAAAACGTCAAGTTTAGTCAAGCAAATACCTGAAAGTGAGTTAACATCTACAGAACGGCGTAAGATTTCAGCATCAAACCAACCACAACGACGTTGACGACCAGTAGAAGCACCAAATTCATGACCTACTGTACCCAAGTGTTTACCAATTGGGTCACCAGAATCAGTTGCTGCATCGTAAACTAATTCTGTTGGGAATGGACCTGCACCTACACGTGTTGTATAAGCTTTAGTGATACCTAATACATAATCAAGATGTAAAGGCCCCATACCAGAACCAGAGCTTACGCCACCAGCAGTTGTATTTGAGCTAGTCACATACGGGTAAGTACCGTGGTCGATGTCTAAAAGTGAGCCTTGAGCGCCTTCAAACATTACAGGCTTACCTTCTTTGCGGTAGTCATGTAATACTTTAGTCACGTCAATCACTAACGGAGCAAGCACTTCACGCCATTCGTTGCAAAGAGCCAACACGTCTTCAAATTTAACTGCTTCTACACCGTAGAACTGGGTTAATTGGAAGTTATGTAACTCAAGCATTTCTTGGAGTTTTTCTTCTAACGCTGCACCACCACGAACAAGGTCAGCAACACGCACTGCACGGCGAGCTACTTTATCTTCGTAAGCAGGGCCAATACCACGACCTGTAGTACCGATTTTAGCGTTACCACGTTTCTTCTCACGAGCCTGATCAAGAGCAATGTGGTTAGGTAAAATAAGAGGACAGTTTGGAGAAATACGTAGACGTTCCTTAACTGGAACACCCTCAGCTTCCAAAATTCCCATTTCTTCAATTAATGCTGCTGGTGAAAGCACCACACCATTACCAATTAAGCACAATACGTTTTCACGTAAAATACCTGATGGAATGAGGTGTAATACAGTCTTTTTACCACCTACGACAAGAGTATGACCTGCGTTATGTCCGCCTTGATAACGTACTACCGCAGCCGCTTGATCTGTGAGCAGGTCGACGATTTTACCTTTACCTTCGTCGCCCCATTGGGTACCAAGTACCACAACATTTTTGCCCATAATAGCCTCATTACATCATGCTGTTAAAATTGGAAACCATCAGTAAAAACTTACTGCTGGCGTTTAAATCTTTTCAATATTCCATTGACCGTTTTGCGATACAAGCTGATGCGTCGCATAAGGAATAGAACCTAAATTATCATTACCTAACAATTGGACTACACGTAAGCCTTGTAAACGTGCATTTGCAATTGCCTTAAGTAAATCTGCATCAGTACCTTTAGGCGCTACTACAGTTTCAATTTCGGCAAACTGATTTGCACCTAAGGCATATAAATCACAACTGAAACCAGTAGCAGGACGTGCACGACCGAAGTGTTCACCAATACCATCGTAACGGCCACCTTGCGCTAAAGGTGCAGCACGGTTCGGTGCATAAACTGCATACATCAAACCAGTGTGATAGTGGTAACTGCGAAGTTCGACAACATCAATCCCAACATTCAGTGCTGGCCAACGGTTTTTAATTTGTTCAAGTGTAGTTTTGAGCGCATTTAATGCAGCATCAAATTCAACATCTTTTAAAATATCTGTACTTAAATGAGTTTGTAATGCTTCTAAATCACTTGCATAGCGACCAAGTGCATAGAAGTCTGAACCCATATTTAAATTTTGAGTAAATTCAGCTAACTCAGGTAATGCTTTTCTTTGATAAAGATCAGATAACTCATGCTCTTCATTTTTAGAAAGTCCGGCATATTTTACTAAGCTACGAAATAAGCCTACATGCCCTAGGTCTAAATGTGCACCTTGCAATGTATAAGCATTTTCAATGAGCCCAAGCATTACATCGACCATTTCAACATCAGCTTCAATACTATCGTGGCCATATAGCTCTGCACCTAATTGTAAAGGTGCGCGAGTCGCATTGAAATTTTGTGGTTTTGTATGTAATACAGTCCCTGCATAACAGTAACGTGCAACCCCTTCAACAGGTCTTACATGTGCATCAATACGTGCAACTTGAGGCGTCATATCAGCACGGATACCGAGTAAACGGCCTGAAAGCTGATCAATCACCTTAAAAGTTACTAAATCCAGGTCTTGATTTGATTCTGATAATGAAGACAACGATTCGATGTATTCGATAAATGGTGTATATACCAGTTGATAACCTCTTACTGAGAGGAAATCTATAGCTTCACGGCGAAGTTTTTCAATGACTTGCGCCTGTTCCGGCAATACATCTGCTACCCCGTCAGGCAGCAACCATGTCTCTGAAATGGTCATATTTCAAGCCTAAAATCTGATCAACGTGGAACGACCCCACATAAAAAAATCGGGAACACACCCGATTTCTCTTAGTGTAGCATGATACTTTGTGCCATGCACCTGACAATTTGCATAAATCTTTCTTAATAAACTCTAAAGTCAAAAAGAAGAGATTAACAATTAACAATATTATTCAATACTTTACTCTTATTCACTTTAGTTATTAATAGAGCTTGTTCGACCAAAGAATGGGCCAATATCTGAACTATCACCTTGTTTCCAGTTAACCAACCTTAACTGCTGAACAGCTTTCCTAAGTTATTTCAAATTTAGAAAGAATCACACAAGTCTAATAATCGATTTGCATAGCCCCATTCATTATCGTACCAAGCAAATACTTTAGCTTGATGCCCAACAACCATAGTTTGAGTTAAATCAACAATAAGTGAATAAGGCGAATGATTAAAATCACTTGAAACGAGTGGCTCATCAGTCACTGCCATAATTTCCGCATAATCTGTTTGAGACGCCTTAATCAACAATTTATTAATATGATGAACAGTAATTGGTGATTGTGCGATAAAAGTTAAATCAATGGCAGCCACATTAATGGTGGGAACTCGAATTGAATAACCATCAATACGGTCTTCCATTTTAGGCATTACACGTTTTAATGCACCCAGTGCACTAGACGTAGTTGGAATAATATTTTGACCAGAAGCTCTGGCACGACGTAAATCACGGTGCGCATGGTCAAGCACAGACTGATCTGCTGTTACGGCATGAATTTCTGTCATGAGCGCAGTTTCAATCCCAAATGCGTCATCAATGATTTTTACTAACGGCACTAAAGCCTGTGTCGTACATGACACACTTGATATGATTTGATCAGACGCTTTCACATCGGCATGGTTAACGCCATAGACAATTGCAGCATCGACATGGTCAAAAGGTGCAGCCCCAATAATGACTCTTTTTGCCCCAGCTTCTAAGTGGCGGGGTGCATCAGCATGAGAACGGAACAAGCCTGTACATTCGAGTACAACATCAATTTGCAAGCTTGCCCACGGTAAAAGTTCTGGCTGTTTTTGCTGTAAAACTTCAACTTTCAAATTTCTTTGGTTAGATTGAATATTTAAATAAATCTTTTCATTTTCAATCGCTATGTCAACTTTGCCATTAAAACGACCATGAGTTGAATCATATTTAAATAAATGCACTAGTGTCTGTACATCTGCTATATCGTTAATCGCCACGATTTCAAAATGAAATTGTTTCGGGCTTTCAAACCATGCACGTAAAACATTACGTCCAATCCGGCCAAACCCATTAATGGCGATACGTTGCATGACCTATCCTTATCTACAAAACCAGAAACGAAAGAAGGCATATAGTAAAACACGTGAAGGCCAATTGAATATAGATTTTTAGCCAAATCACAGTTTTGTAAGATATTCCCTCTAAAATCGTTGGTTCGGTGGGGTTTTTCCGTTACAATTTAGCGTTTTTTAAAAATAAGCCCCGTATCACATGCAAGATTTGTGAATAAATAAACTTGTGGTGATGCTTTTAGCCAAATTCGAAAATATGGAGTGACTTGGTTGTGAGTACTCGTTTAATGACATCTGCTGAAATTCGTGAAGCATTTTTGCGCTACTTTGAAACGCAAGGGCATACACGTGTTGCATCGAGTTCTCTTGTTCCTGCCAACGACCCAACTTTATTATTTACAAATGCTGGGATGAACCAGTTTAAAGACTGTTTTTTAGGTCTTGAAAAACGTGATTATGTACGTGCAACAACATCACAAAAATGTGTACGTGCAGGCGGTAAACACAACGATTTAGATAACGTCGGCTATACAGCTCGTCACCATACATTCTTTGAAATGTTAGGTAACTTCTCATTTGGTGACTATTTCAAACGTGATGCACTTAAGTTTGCTTGGGAGTTTTTAACCAGCGAACAATGGCTAGCTTTACCGAAAGATCGCTTATATGTAACGGTTTATCATACAGATGACGAAGCTTATGACATCTGGAATAAAGAAATTGGTTTAGCTCCAGAGCGTATTATCCGTATTGGTGATAACAAAGGCGAAAAATACGCATCAGATAACTTCTGGGCAATGGGTGATACAGGTCCTTGTGGTCCATGTTCTGAAATTTTCTTTGACCACGGTGACCACATTTGGGGTGGCTTACCTGGTTCTCCTGAAGAAGATGGCGACCGTTTCATTGAAATCTGGAATAACGTTTTCATGCAGTTTAACCGTACTGCTGATGGCGTACTTCACCCTCTTCCAGCGCCATCTGTAGATACAGGTATGGGCTTAGAGCGTATTTCTGCAGTATTGCAACATGTTAATTCAAACTATGACATTGACCTGTTCCAACACTTATTAAAAGCTGCTGCAAACATTATTGGTATTGAAGATGAAGGTCAGCCTTCTTTACGTGTCGTTGCAGACCATGCGCGTTCTTGCTGCTTCTTAATTGCTGATGGTGTAAACCCAAGCAATGAAGGTCGTGGTTATGTATTACGTCGTATTATTCGCCGTGCTGTTCGTCATGGTAACAAGCTTGGTGCAACAGGTACGTTCTTCTACAAAATGTTGCAACCATTAATTGAAGTGATGGGTCAGGCTTACCCTGAGTTAGAAGCTCGTCGTGATGTGATTGAAGCAACTTTAATTCGTGAAGAAGAACAGTTTGCTAAAACACTTGAGCAAGGCTTAAAACTTCTCGAAGGTGAACTTGCTCAGTTAAAAGATAAAACTATTCCGGGTGCGACTGTATTTAAACTTTACGACACTTATGGCTTCCCGACAGACTTAACGGCTGATATTGCACGTGAACGTGGCTTTATTATTGATGAAGCCGGTTTTGAAGTTGAAATGGCTGCACAGCGTCAACGTGCACGTGATGCTGGTAAGTTTGCAGTTGACTATAACAGCATTGTAAAAGTCGAAGGCGAAACTCAGTTTGACGGTTATATCAACACAACTGGTCAAGGTCAGATTGTAGCGATCTATAAAGATGGCGTACAAGTTGACGAAGTTTCTGAAGGCGACGAAGCACTTATCGTTTTAAACCAAACTCCTTTCTATGCTGAAAGTGGTGGTCAGATTGGTGATACTGGTATCTTCAAAAATGAAACAGGTATTTTTGAAGTTCAAGACACTAAAAAGTCTGGTGGTGCCTTTGTTCATCAAGGTATTGTGACTGTTGGTAACCTCAAAGCAAATCAAAATGTAGAAGCGATTGTTAAAGCAGACATTCGTGAAGCTACTGCGCGTAACCACTCAGCAACCCACTTGTTACATGCTGCCCTTCGTCAAATTTTAGGTTCTCATGTACAACAAAAAGGTTCTTTAGTTGCAAGTGATATCTTACGTTTTGACTTTGCAAATGACCAACCTGTTTCATTTGAACAATTACAACAAGTTGAACGTCTCGTAAATGCTGAAATCATTGCCAATACTCCAGTGACGACTGAGCTTCTCGACATTGAAGCAGCAAAAGCAAAAGGCGCAATGATGCTGTTCGGTGAAAAATACGGCGATGAAGTTCGTGTACTTTCTATGGGTTCAGTTATTGATGAGAAAAACTTCTCAATCGAACTTTGTGGCGGTATTCACGTAAAACGTACAGGTGATATTGGTTTATTCAAAATCACTTCTGAAGGTGGTGTAGCTGCTGGTGTACGTCGTATTGAAGCAGTGACTGGCACTAAAGCATTAGAAGTGGTACAAAAAGCTGATCATGATATTCAGCACATTAATAGCTTACTAAAAGCACAGAAAGACCAAACAGTTGAGCGTGTACAAGCCAATGTAGAATTGGTTTCTGCATTACAAAAGCAGATTGAACAGCTCAACCAGAAATTGGCAAACTTCCAAGCGGCTGATTTGATTGACCAAGTTCAAACCATTGCTGGTCGTCAAACGCTTATTACTACTGTTCAAGGGGTTGATGCCAAAGCGCTTCGCAACTTACATGACAGTGTAAAATCAAAATTAGAGAACGCAGTGATTGTGTTAGCAGGTGTAGAGGGTGACAAAGTCAGCCTGCTTGCATCAGTCGCGTCACAATACACTGCAAATCTAAAAGCAGGTGACATCATCAAACATCTAGCAACTGAACTAGGTGGTAAAGGTGGTGGTAAACCTGACTTAGCACAAGGTGGCGCGCCACTTAACGAGAAGTTTGGACAAGTGATCGCAGCATTGCCTGCATGGCTTGAACAAAAATAAGACTTCACTTTTTGTGTAACTGACCCTGAAAAGCCTCTCAGGGTCATGGCTTATATGGAACAACTATGGCATTAATCGTTCAAAAATATGGCGGTACTTCTATGGGTACCCCCGAGCGCATTTTAAATGTTGCTCGTCGTGTGAAGCGTTGGCATGATCACGGTCACAAGGTTGTTGTGGTCGTATCTGCAATGAGTGGTGAAACAAACCGCTTACTTGCCCTCGCTAAAGCCATTACCGAAACACCTGACCCACGCGAGTTAGACCAAATGGTTTCAACCGGTGAACAGGTGACGATTTCCATGTTAGCTATGGCACTTAATTCGATTGGTGTGGAAGCTAAATCCTATACCGGACGTCAAGTCGGTATTAAAACTGACAGTGCATTTACCAAGGCGCGTATTGAGTCGATTGACACAGATGTCATGACCAATGACCTAGATGCAGGCCGTGTTATTGTAGTTGCAGGCTTCCAAGGCTTTGACGCTAATGGAAACACAACTACTCTAGGACGTGGTGGTTCAGATACTTCTGGTGTTGCGATTGCTGCTGCACTTAAAGCAGATGAATGCCAAATCTATACTGACGTTGATGGTGTTTACACTACAGATCCTCGTGTTGCTCCTAAAGCGAAGAAAATTGATCGTATTTCTTTTGAAGAAATGCTAGAAATGGCATCATTAGGTTCAAAAGTTTTACAAATTCGCTCAGTAGAATTTGCCGGAAAATATCAAGTTCCTTTACGCGTATTATCAAGCTTTGATAATGATGACGACGGCGCATTTGACGACGAATTTAAAGAAAATGTAGGTACACTCATTACTACTGAGGCAGAAGACACTATGGAACAGCCAATCATTGCAGGTATTGCTTTTAACCGTGACGAAGCAAAATTAACGATTTTAGGTGTACCTGATGAACCAGGTATTGCTTCTAAAATTTTATCACCAGTAAGTGATGCCAACATTGAAGTGGACATGATAGTCCAAAATGTTGAAGAAGATGGCACAACAGATTTTACGTTTACTGTAAACCGTGTTGATTTAGCGAAAGCTGAAAAAATCTTAAATGAAACTGCCAAAAATATTGGTGCACGCGAAGTTTCAACACGTGACGATATTGTAAAAGTTTCAATTGTTGGTGTGGGTATGCGCTCACACGCTGGTGTAGCAAGCAAGATGTTTACTGCCCTCGCAGACGAAGGTATTAATATCCTTATGATCTCAACATCTGAAATTAAGGTGTCTGTCATCATTGATGAGAAATATCTTGAACTTGCAGTTCGTTGCCTACATACCGCTTTTGGTTTAGATCGCGAACACGGTGAAAGCAGCGCCCGCGCTTAATTTTACCAACCGGTCAAGAATTCATTAAAAAATGTTTACTTGTCCGACAATAATCAAAGAAAACACAGAGCCGCTATAGTTTTTTTTATAGCGGCTCTGTTATATTAAACGGAAAGTTTTTTGGCAGAGATTATCAAAATATGACTTTGTTCTCATATTTCTGTTAGAATCTGACTGAAAACTGAGGTTGAGCTTTTTATTTGGGTACCAATATTGCAGTTTTAAGCGTTTAGCAAGGAGATAAACATGCTGATTCTGACCCGCCGTGTCGGGGAAACATTAATGATTGGGGATCAAGTCAGTGTTACTGTGCTTGGCGTCAAAGGAAACCAGGTTCGAATTGGTGTGAATGCGCCAAAAGAGGTTTCTGTTCATCGCGAAGAAATTTATCAACGTATTCAACATGAACGTGCAATGCATGAACACCTTCAACATCTTGATCAAGATTATCAAGTTTCATATGAAGATGATAATTATGCACAGAAAAACTTCAATCGTTAGTATGAAGTTATTCTCTCCCTAATTAAAGCGACTTTATAGTCGCTTTAAATTTTTTGGGAGTATATAAATTTATAGCCCTAATGCACGTTTTACAGGTGCATAACTACGACGATGCTGATCGATTACCCCGTGAGCTGCAATCGCTTCAAAATGCGCTTTAGTTGGATAACCCTTATGTTTGGCAAAACCAAATAATGGATATTGCTGATCTAATTCTGCCATTTGTCGATCACGTGTGACTTTTGCCAAGATACTCGCTGCACTAATCTCGGCATGGCTCGCATCCCCTCCGACAATCGCTTCACAAGGAATAATGATGCCTTTTGGAATTTGGTTGCCATCTACAATGACTTTTTGAGGCTGTGTTTTTAGACCATCCACGGCACGTTGCATAGCCAAAAAAGTTGCTTGCAAGATATTCAGCTCATCAATCTCTGCATGGGTAGCTTCTGCTATTGACCATGCCAAAGCTTTTTCCTGAATTTCGATAAACAACTTTTCACGTTTCTTTTCAGTTAATTTTTTAGAATCATTCAAACCTAAAATTGGATTGTTCGGATCTAAAATAACAGCTGCAGCAACAACTGAACCCACTAGTGGGCCTCGCCCCGCCTCATCTACGCCTGCAACAAACATGTATACTCCAATAAAAAAAGAGGCCGATCAATATGAGTCAGCCTTCTTTGAAACTCAAATTATTAATTACTTTTGCAAAGCTTCTGCTACACAAGCGTTTACAGTATTAGAGACAACCTGATTTACAACTGTTGCACGTGCCGCAGGGTCAAGTGCAGCAGTAGCCAAATCAACTGCTGTAACACTGTTTGGTGCCTTTTCACTTACGCAACCACAAACATTAGTTTGAATACTATCACGTTGTTCAGCAGTCATAAGCTTGGTTGCTGTTTTCCATGCAGCAACATTATTAATTTCTGTAATACATTTCGCGTTTACAGCCACTTTTAATGCAGTCATGCCTAACTGTTGAGTTGCTGTTTCTGTAGAACCTGCACCAGGCGTGGTCGCACATGCCGTTAAAGCTAAAACAACTGGTGCCATAGCAAGCATCAATTTTTTCATCATTTTTTCCTTTGATCGAACGTAAGCAGCGCGTATTTTGCCTAAACTTGTGCTTAGAAGAAACAAATAAATTGATGCATTTGTGCAATCTAACTCTGTTATTTTCCAACTCAAGTTGACTATGTTTCTTCAATTAAAGCGTTCTGTTTATAGCACGCTCCGTTACGAGAACAACATTTCTCAAAATCAACCCTTTCTCATAAAATCTAGCACTAAAATGACAAAAAAATAGGGTCTTTTATGCCTGCCTCATCCTCTCAATACTACAACCGTACTGCACAGATTCTGCATTGGGTCATGGCAATCATTTTCATTACCGCTTGGGTGATTGGCTTTTATAGTGGAAACTTTTTAAGTTACGATGCTGATGGTAGCTTTAAAGGTGATGTCATTACACTACATAAAAACATTGCCACAACCATTATTTTTCTAGTAGTTATTCGCCTTTTCTGGCGTTACACCCACCCAGCCCCACAGCTGCCTGACACCATGTCACCCACTATGAAAACCCTAGCTCACATCGGACATTTATTGCTTTATGTGATTTTAGTGGCTTTACCTGTGACAGGATGTTTATTTAGCTGGAGTGCTGGTCATCCTGCCCCTGTTTTATATTTATTTGAAATTCCACGTTTAGTACAAGATAACCCTGAGATATTAGCGATTGTTAAACCATTGCATATCTATATTTCATGGTTTGCAGGTTTACTTATTGTTGGACATGTTCTGGCAGCTTTAAAACATCACTTTGTGGATAAAGATAATGTTTTAAATAGTATGACTAAACAACCTAAATAAATTCTATGTTAAAAAAAACCGCCTATCACAGGCGGTTTTTTTATTTAGATTTTCTGAATTTCTGAAATCCACTTTTGTTTCTCTTCATCTGAGATGAAAGAGGCTTCAAAAGAGTTAATTGCGAGTTGCTTCAACTCATCATTACTTAAATCTAAGGCCTGCTGAATAGCAATAAAGTTATCATTCATATAACCGCCAAAATATGAAGGATCATCCGAGTTAACAGTCACATGTACGCCTTTTTGTAAAAGACGGCGGATGTTGTGATCTTTCATATCCTTAACGACACATAGCTTTAAGTTACTTAAAGGACAAACCGTTAATGGCATTTTTTCATTAATTAGACGAGCCATTAATTGTTCGTCTTCTTCAGAACGCACGCCGTGATCAATACGGTTTACTTTGAGCAAGTCTAAAGCTTCCCATACATATTCAGGTGGGCCTTCTTCGCCTGCGTGAGCCACGATTAAGAAACCTTCCTCACGTGCCTTAGCAAAAACACGTTCAAACTTAGCTGGTGGATGGCCTACTTCACTTGAATCAAGTCCAACAGCAATAATGTCTTCTTTAAACGGTAAAGCTTGCTCAAGCGTTTCAAATGCAGCTTCTTCGCTTAAATGGCGCAAGAAACACATAATAAGCTGAGAGCTAATACCAAATTTGGTTTTTGCGTCAGCACATGCACGTTTAAGCCCATTGATCACCGTTGCAAACGCAATACCACGGTCGGTATGAGTTTGCGGGTCGAAGAACATTTCTGTATGAACGACACGATCTTCTGCACATTTCTCAAAATATGCCCATGCTAAATCATAAAAATCTTGCTCATGAACAAGAACATTTGCACCAGCATAGTAAATATCTAAAAATGATTGAAGATTATGAAAGTTATAAGCTTGCTTTACTTCTTCAACAGATTTGTAAGGAATCTGAATCTGATTACGCTGTGCAATAGCAAACATTAATTCAGGTTCAAACGTCCCTTCAATATGCACATGCAACTCGGCTTTTGGTAAGGCCTGAATCAGCTCGACTTGATTCATATTAACTCCACATCTAAAGAAAAAAGGGTGTGGTAAGCACACCCTTCTATAATTTCCTTCTTATATCTCTATCAATAAAATAGTTCTAGAAGGAAATTATGAAAAATCATATTAACCGCCAAAAGCGATAAATTTAAATACCCAAAGAGCAGCAATAATCCATACCATGTATGGAACAGTTTTTGCCTTACCTGTGAATAATTTAACTAATGCATAGCTGATGAAGCCCATAGCAATACCATCTGCAATTGAGTACGCAAATGGCATAAATACAATCGTTAAAAAGGCTGGAACAGCTTCTGTAATATCATCCCAATCAATGTGCGTGATCCCTTGGATCATGAGTACACCAATGAACAACAAAGCTGGAGCTGTTGCAAAACCTGGCACAGATTGAGCAAGAGGTGCCAAGAATAAACAGCAAATAAATAAGAAAGCGACCACTACTGCAGTTAAACCTGTACGTCCACCTGCTGCTACACCTGAAGCCGATTCAATATATGGCGTAGTTGATGATGTACCCAATGCTGCGCCAGCAACAATTGCAGTAGAGTCAGCAAATAGTGCTTTTTTCAAACGTGGCAATTTACCATCTTTTAAAAGGCCCGCACGGTGTGAAACACCTACCAAAGTACCCGTACTGTCAAACAAGTCAACAATAAAGAATACAAAGATCACACCCACCATACTTGCAGTAAACAGACCTTTAAAGTCCATTTGCATAAATGTTGGTGCAATTGAAGGAATCTGCCCTACTACACCTTTAAATTCATTTAAACCTAAAGCAGTCGCAATTGCTGTCACCACCAAAATACTAATAATGATGGCACCACGGACTTTAAGCTGATGTAAAACAACAATAAGTAAAAAGCCAAATAAAGCCAGTAGTACAGTAGGTTGTTTAATATCGCCCAAACCCACTAATGTTGCTTTATTTGCAACAATAATTCCGGCATTTTTTAGCGCAATAAGCGCCAGGAATAAGCCAATACCACCACCTATCGCAAATTTAAGCGACATTGGAATTGCATTAACAATCGCTTCACGAACTTTAAAGAAGCTGATTGCAAGAAATACAACGCCTGAAACAAAAACAGCAGCTAAAGCTGTCTGCCATGGCACCCCCATACCCATACATACCGAATAGGTAAAATAAGCATTAAGCCCCATGCCCGGTGCTAAGGCGATTGGATAATTGGCAATAATACCCATCACTAAACAACCGATTGCTGCTGCCAAACAGGTCGCAACGAATACGGCGCCATGATCCATGCCGGTTTCAGATAAAATGAGTGGATTGACAATGATGATGTAACACATCGTTAAAAACGTAGTTACACCAGCAAGAACTTCTGTTCGAAACGTGGTTTTATTGTCGCTTAACTTAAATAAACGCTCTAACCAGCCTGCCGAAGAATTGGGCGCCGCCATAAGTAGCCTCTATGCAAAATCTGAGCTGTGGAATATGTACTTCTATGTAGGTATCTGAGCAATCTTGTTTTTCTGATCAGATCTCTAGACAAAAATCTTCAATAGACGAAGCAACAAATATGCCACTCATTCGATTTCTGCTGTCATACACAGAAAATAGCCACAGCCCCTCTTGAAACACAAAAAAGCTGCATAACCCCTATGCAGCTTTTTTACTATACGTTCAATAAGTTTAACAGATTCAAAAGCAACATGATCAAAATTTATGAAAAGATATGATCAATGGCACAGTTTTTAAATCAAATAATAATGACTACTTTGCTTAGAAAAACACTTTTTTATCGCTGATATATTTTTGCAAATTATATGAAGCTAAATTGCTATGACTAATACGATTAGGATTTCGCTCAATTGTTTGCAAATTTTTTTCAGCTTCCTGAATAATCCTCATGAGCTCTTGATGTCTTTTATTTTGGGTATCTAAATACGCCCAGTACCCTAGTACAAACACGATACTCACACACAACACTATTAATACTTTATTGATCATTATTATTATCTCTATGTTTTTAATGTTAATGATCTTAACAAAAAATAACCAGTTTGTGAATATTTTCACATTTATTTACAATAATTATTAATCACTCAATCTATTGATATAAAAAATGTTTTCTAATTTGCAATTTTAAAAAAGAGTAAAAATAATACTTTTCACTTAAAAATTCATTTTTAAAAATAACTATATTTTTTTAACAAAAACTTATATAGCCTTATTCACCTACTTTTATTTTTAAGTATATTTAAATTTATTTTTCAATTTAACTTCATTAAATTATTGTTCAATCCGTTCAATAATAAAAAGCCCATTTCAATAAATTAAAATGGGCTTTTATAAAGTCATTAACCAGCAACTTCTTCAGCTTTAGGTTTTGCTTTTATCAAATCAGCTTCATAAACCACATCATATTCTTCTAACTTTAAATGATGTAAACGCTGTTTAAGCTTTTTTAACGACCATGGCCATGCCGCGAAGTTGCGACCATTTGCATCGAGATAGTAACTTTTACATCCCCCGCTATTGAATACTGTGGTTTGTAGATGTTTTTGTACCAAGTCGTTGTGCTTTTTAATCACTTCTGATTTCACTGAAAGCTTAGCAATACCTTTTGCCTTCATTTGTAGCAAACCATCTATAATATATTGCAGTTGTGCTTCGGCAAGACCAATAAATGAGTCATAGACCAAAACATTTGGCCCAAGCATAAGAAATGCATTAGGTACATTTTCAATATTGGTTCCTAAATAAGCTTCTGGTGAGGAGTCTTTCCAAAGCTCAGCCAAACATTCCCCTTTTTCGTTATGTACACGTTTACCAATAGGGGGATGAGACACTTCAAATCCAGTACCCCAAATAATCACATCAACTTCGTGGCGTTCACCATTAGCTGCAATCACCGTATTGCCTTCGACTTTAACTAGACCATGTGGAATAAGCGTAGTGTTAGGTGCCTGTAACGCTGGATAATAGTTATTGGCAAACAAAATACGCTTACAGCCAATATCGAAATTAGGCGTTACGTTTTTACGCAAGACTGGATCTTTGATTTGCAGCTTTAACAATTGTTTTGCAGCAAAATTGACAGGCTTTAAAGCTTTTGGGTTGCGTAGGCAAAAATTAATGACATTTAAAGTCCCCGCCACAGTCTGTCGCCAAGTCGCTTGAATAGCTGGATATTTGGCAATGACAGATTTACTCAACTCGCCCAAGTCCGTATCGGGCTTCGGTAGTACCCAAGGTGCTGTACGTTGGAATACAAACAACTCTTTGGCTTTAGGTTGAATTTGTGGCACAAACTGAATAGCAGATGCACCAGTACCAATTACAGCAATGCGTTTTCCAGTTAAGTCATAGTCATGGTTCCATTTTGCCGAATGGAACATTTCACCAGTAAAGGTATCTAAACCTTCAAGACGTGGAATTTGTGCTTCGGTAATTGGACCTGTAGCAAATAAAACTGTTTTAGCGATATACAAACCAGAGCTTGTCTCTAGCTTCCAGATATTTTTTTGGTTATCCCACTCTGCTTTTAATAATTCGGTATTGAATTCGATTAAGGACTCAATATCAAACTCACGACTAACATCTTCTAAATAACTTAAAATTTCCGGTTGGCGTGCAAATAAATGGCTCCATTTTGCACTTGGGGCAAAGGAGTAAGAATAAAGTGACGACGGTACATCACAACCACAGCCCGGATAGGTATTTTCACGCCAAGTGCCACCGACGCGGCTGGCTTTTTCAATAATTTTAAAATTGGTTAAGCCTGCTTCGTTTAGCTTAATTGCTGCAGCTAAGCCAGAAATACCTGCACCGACAATAAAAGTGTCATAAACATGTGCAACTTCTTGGGTTTTACGTGTGCGTGTATTTGTTCTAGGTTTAGTGACCATAATTTTTCTGCCTATACAAAATTTTATTTAAATAGCTGATACGAAAGCCCAAGGAACTTTGCATATAGGGTTGGAGACGTTCTTTTCATAAGCCAGAATAATTTGGCGTCGATCTGTGGCGTGGTATACAGCTGCCCTCGATCTAATCGATTCAATGTTAAAGCCGCAACTGCGTCACTGGTTGTCATGGCATAGTTCATGAGTGCATGGTCTGCAAGCTTGGAATAACGGCCCGGAATCCGACCATTTTTAATGATATTGGTAGGTACCAAAGTTGGGCACAGCACATTGACCTTAATATTGAATTTGCGTAGCTCGGCTGAAAGGGTTTCTGATAATGCCAATACACCGGCTTTCGTTACATTGTAGACACTCATTTCTGGTGCTGCGGTATAAGACGCCGCAGAAGCTACATTAATAATTGCACCGTAACCTAGTTTTTTGAGCTTTGGCACAAATGCATGACAACCATGAATAACACCCCATAGGTTTACATGCATACACCATTTCCAGTCTTCCAAACTCATTTCATCAAATTTGCCGCCTAGCCCTACGCCGGCATTATTAATGATGAGTGTTACTGGATGATCAAGTAACTGTTCTGCTTGATCAGCCAAAGCCTGTACTTGTTCTGCTTGCCCAACATCACACTGGACTGCAAATGCTTTTTGTCCAAGCTGTTCAATTAACTTTACAGTTTCTTTTGCAGCTTCTAAATTAATATCTGCACATACTACGTTGCCACCGCGCTTCGCTAGTTCAACTGCAAAGCTACGACCAATTCCACTGCCTGCCCCAGTTACGACCGCATATGCGTTTCGGCTAGGCTGGTCTTTCTTACCAAATAAAATCATAGTAAATCCTAAAAAACTTTAGGTAGACGGCAGTAATTTTCGTATTACTGCCATGACTAATACGCTTATGAAACTGCACGAACTGGTGGTGTAAATTCCTTCACAAAGTAAGGCGCTATAGCACCGCCCTCGTTAAGTAATTTGTTTTTGTAGTACTCAAGGTATTCGGTCGTGTCATGATCATTTGGGTGGAAGTTAGGACGTAAGTAATCAAAAATCTGGCCAATAGTGCTACCAAATACACCATCTTTTGGACTAAAAATTAAGTTGACGCCACGACGTGCATCTTTCCAGAATTTCTTAGTTAGCATTTCTTGTGGTTTACGTAGTACGGGTACAAATAAAGTTGCTGTTGGAATAAGTCCTAAAATAGTGATGAAAGCCATTAAAAAGCCGGTTGCACGTAACGGATAATTACCGTTTAAAACCTGATAGACATCATAAGCAATATCTTTATGCTCAGATTCTTCAAGCATATGCCACATCCATAAAGCACGGCTTTTGGCATCGTCGGTATAATAGAAATTCTTTTCATGCTTCATCATGTATTCGGCAAGTACTGCCGTAAAGTGCTCAATCCCCGCCATAAGTGAAAGCTTTAACGGCTGTGGGAATTTTAAAAACACATATTTAAAGAAGTTTTCACCTAAGAAACGATAAAAATCGACCGGATATTCCAGCTCTTTAATTGCATCATTGAACTCATTATGCAATTTTGAATGGATGGCTTCTTGACCAATAAGGGAAGTAACTCGCTGTTTTAAAATCGGGTCTTGAATAAATTCACGGTGGTGACGAGCTGTTTCAATCACCAAATCTTCACCATAGGTCAAGAAAACCGAAAGCGTTGCAAAGAACAATGTTGCAAACTGGTTGTTGACGTAAAACTCGATATCAATTTCTTTACCATCAAATCCGATATTTAAATGGCGAATTGGGATAGTTCCTTTATTTGAGAAATCTATCTTTTGATACTGAGCTATAACTGATTTAGGAGAAATAATATTTCGGATAGCTTGAGCGACCATTTTTGACACCCTATAAAATTTGTTAAATACAAGGCAGCGTCGAATCAAACAGGTAAAGTTGTCTTTAGATTATTTCTTGCAATCTTTAACTGCTCTAGAACAAAAATTTGCTCGAATACATCTGCCTTGCCATGTTTTATGAACCTAAGTGTTGTTAAGTTCACCAAATCAGATTAAATAGTGCGCTTGATGTACCACTCGAACAAGGACAAAAAAAGCCAACCTACTTTGAAACTTTTTGCCAACTTAAATATTTTTTGATTATTTCAAACAACTTATATAACCTACTCTTATTCATAATTATTTAAATAAAATACATTTGTCCTAAAATGATAAAAATATGGCTTTAAAAGATAAAAAATGAAATATTATGCCTACCCTTCCTCGCATCTCATATCAAAATTTCAGCGTTCCAAAAATCACACTAAGCTTTCTGTTTTTAGAGCTTTATTGCATAAATGAAAACGATAAACTGCATTCAGAGAAAAAAATTGGATGAGGAGAATAAATCATGTTTGATATGCGTTTATCTCATGAGCGTGGTGCAGCACATCATGGCTGGTTACAGTCAAAACACACGTTTTCATTTGCAAATTATTGGGACCCGAAACAAGTCGGCTTTTCAGATTTGCTTGTGATTAATGACGATACGGTTGCTCCATCAAAAGGCTTTGGTACTCACCCTCACCGTAACATGGAAATTATTTCTTATGTGCTTGAAGGTGCGTTAGAACATAAAGATTCAATGGGTACAGGTTCGGTTATTGTGCCTGGTGATATTCAGTTAATGAGCGCAGGCCGTGGGGTTGCACATAGTGAATTTAATCACTCTGCTCAAGAAAACGTGCACTTCTTGCAAATTTGGGTGGTTCCAAATGAAGTGAACACAACACCAGGCTATCAACAATTGCATATTTCCGAGGAAGACAAACGCGGTAAATTGCACTTGATGATTTCACCAAAAGGTGGCGAAAAAACTTTATCCATCAAACAAGATATTAATATTTATTCAGGTCTTTTTGATGGTGAAGAAACAGCAGAATTTGCAATTCCAGAAGGTCGTTATGTTTACCTACATGTGGCAAAAGGCCGTATTGATGTAAACGGTAAAACCTTTAATACAGGTGATGCTGCACGAATTCGTGATGGAGGCAAGTTATCATTTACTAATGGTGACAACGCCGAAATTCTGATTTTTGATATGCGTCCGGAAGAAATTCCAACCATGCCATAATCAACAAAAAACACCTGCGAAATATACGCAGGTGTTTTTTTATGTTTATTAAAAAGAAAAATTATGAATGGTCTTCCGAGCGTGCCATTTCAGTGTTGATATAACTCATGATCATAGTTGTTAACCCTTGCACCATTTCATCAAAACTAATAAATGGGTTAGGTAAAATAAGATGCCTTGCTACGTTAAAAATACCGCTATTAATACAAATATAGGTAATTACAGGTAAATTATTAATTTTTAAATATTTAGGATTATGCATCATATATTTCATGATGACTTCCATTAAAGCCTGTTCAATTTTTGGAATATATTTGTCGTATTGCAACTCACCTGCGTAACGTAAAACGGTTAAGTAACGGTCATTATTTTTCTTTAATAAATCACTGAACGTATAAAAAATCATTTCAATGACAGGCTCTAATTCCAACTCTAAAATTGTAGGGGTTAGCTCTTTAATCATGTCGAGAATTTCACTCACAAAGTAGTGATTCATCGCATCATAAATTTCTTCTTTATTTTTAAAATACTCATAGAGAGACCCCACACTCACCCCTGCAATTTCCGCAATATGACGTGTGGTGGTACCACTTGGTCCATGCAAAGCTACGGCAATAAAACCTGCTTCAATAATGGTATCGACCGTGACTTTGGCTCGTGCCTGACGGGGTTTTCGCGTAGACATATTTTCTTATTAATAATCCGAACATAAGCTCAGGTTAGCATGTAATTTAGCCCCACCCTAATAAAAAAACAAAATCCGAATAGTTGTCAAATTTCATAGAGTAATTTTTATAGGAGCATGGCTAAACATACTTATGAGCTCTTTTATTATTAGGTAATTATTTTTAAATAAATTTAAATTATTTAAATAAAAATCAATATATTAATAAATTAAAAAACTATTTTTTTATTCTATTCATGCATTAGATGGGAGCTTATAAAACTTAAAAAGTTACCCGAATTGAATCCGAACATAAACTCAGATTAACATGAAAAAATCCAAAAAGAGGTTGATTCATTTTATCAAGTTCCCCTCTTTTTCCGTTATTCAGTCAAATAATCAAACAAATAACGGAGCAACATCACCGTAGTCAGTAAGCAGACAAAATGCTTTTTGAAAATGGAATTTACAGTGCCCTGTTGGAAATCAAAGCTTTTGGTTTTCGACGTAGCTGCACTATCACTGATTGATCTGAAGGTGTCGCCATGATCTCGACCACAGTTAAAAAATCACTAAACAAACTCAAATTTTACCGTGAAATCGAGTTACCAGATTTTGCCAGTAAAGGATCTATTCCAATCCGTCATTTAAATATCGGGTTTGATGGTAAAGAGATTGATGTTGAATTCTATATGAACAATCAATTTGCCACCTTGTTTTTTGCTACGCTTTCAGTATTTCTAACCTATGGTGAAGATTTGGTGATCGAGACTGCCCGTCACCACCGTGAATTTATTCAAGACCCAGTGTTAAAACAGCGTGTTACTTCCCTTATTGGTCAAGAAGCGATTCACTCTAAGTTGCATAATGAATATAACGATGCACTTAAAGATGTTGAATATCCGGTCGATTTATACCGTTTCTTGGGCGAGAACTTCTTTAAATATGTGTTTTTGAAATTTCCGCAACCGCTTAAATTATCAATGATGGCTGGTATTGAGCATTTTACGGCTGTACTTGCCGAATACATGATGAAACATGAGAAGAATTTCTACTATTCAGACGATGCCAAAAGCCGTGCGCTATGGATGTGGCATATGCTTGAAGAATCTGAGCATAAAGATATTGCCTATGATGTTTATCAATTACTCAATGGTAGCTACCCACTACGAGCTTCTGGCTTCTTCTTAGCTTTCTTTACTATTTTAGGTCTAATCCCAGCAACTACCTTGTTTATTCCTGTTTTAAGAAAACCACAGGAAATGCTGACTAGAAAATTCTGGAAAGACGCTCGCCGTGGTGTCGGACTTATCTTTGGTCCAAAAGATGGCGTATTCGGTAGCACGATTGGCCAGATTTTCGATTACTTACGCCCTGACTTCCACCCAAATGATCATGATACCACTGAATATCTAGAGTACTACAAAGACAAATTACTGAAGGAAGGAGGTGCAATTGCGCCTTACTTTGTGAAGGAATTTACTCCGCCTGTACGCTTGTCTTAACTGGCTTGCAACCAGTCACTCAATGGCTGGTTTTCCTTAAATCTATTTCGGGATGAATCATGATTTTATTTGGTAAAAAGAAAGTTAAACCAAGCCAAAAAGCTTATGCCGTTGTGACTGGCGCAGGCAGTGGAATTGGGCGGAGTTTTGCACTTGAACTGGCAAAACGTGGTGGTAGCGTAGTGTGTGCAGATATTAATTTAGAAGCCGCAGAAGAAACGGTAAAGCTTCTTGAACAAGAAGGCGCAAAAGCTTTTGCCATGCGCTGCGATGTGGGTAATGCAGAACAAGTGAACCACCTAGCTGAAACTGCTGAAATTTTACTTGGTCACCCTGTGACCCTTGTCATTAATAATGCAGGTGTGGGATTAGGCGGTAAGTTTGACGAACTCAGTCTAGAAGACTGGAACTGGGTCATGAATATTAACCTTTGGGGCGTTATTCATGGTTGTCATGCATTTGTGCCAAAGTTCAAAAAACTAGGTTATGGCGCGATTATTAATGTGGCTTCGGCGGCATCGTACACGGCTGCTCCAGAAATGACTGCTTATAACGTAACGAAAGCGGGTGTTCGTGCGCTGTCTGAAACACTTTCGGCTGAACTTCGTAAATTTAACATTAAAGTCAATGTGCTCTGCCCGACTTTGGTACCCACCAATATCATTAAAAATGGTCGTATTCCGGGCCGCTATTCCAAGCTTGCAGACCATGCACTCATGAACTACGCACTCACCACAAGTGACGATGTCGCCAAACTCACACTTAACCGTCTTGATCAGGATGAGCTTTATACCATTCCTCAAATCGACGCGAAGTTGTTCTGGCTCATGAAACGTGCATCTCCAAGCTTGTATACCAAATTCCTTGGTACATCGTACAAATTATTTAAATAAGAAATTTTATAGGTAGTACCCATATGACTGCTCAAATGAAAACAAATACATCAGCAAAAAAAGCTGTCAATTCGCCTAGCCATATTTACGATACCTTTATTGTGGGTGCCGGAATTTCCGGTATTGCCGCAGCAATTCGTCTCGACCAAGTGGGCTATACCAACTACAAAATTATTGAAAAAGCAGCACGTGTAGGTGGTACTTGGCGTGAAAACACGTATCCGGGCTGTGGCTGCGATGTACCTTCAGCTCTGTATTCATACTCGTTTGCCCCAAGTGCAAAATGGAGTCACTTATTTGCACGCCAACCGGAAATTTTAAGTTACTTAGAAGATGTAAGTAACGAGTTTAATATCACGTCTAAAATTGAGTTTAACAACGAACTGCTCAATGCTGCTTGGGACGAAACACGCCATTTATGGGTACTTGATACAACTAGTGGTCAATATCTATCGCGAACTGTTATTTTTGCAACAGGTCCAATTACCGAAGCACAAATTCCACGTCTTGAAGGTTTAGATACCTTTACTGGTGAAATGTTCCATTCGGCAAAATGGAACCATGACTATGACTTAACTGGAAAACGCATTGCTGTAATTGGTACTGGTGCATCTGCTATTCAGTTTGTGCCACAAATTCAACCCAAAGCAAAAGAGCTATTTGTGTTCCAACGTACAGCACCTTGGGTACTGCCAAAACCAGATACCGACTTGGGCGAGTTGAGTAAATCCGTCATTGCCAAATATCCAGCGATTCAGGCAAGCTGGCGTAAAAGTGTAGCGCTAACGTTGAATGCAATTAACTTTGGTTTACGTAACCCACTTGCGCTAAAACCAGTAAATGTACTCGGCAAGCAATTACTTAAACTTCAAATTGCAGACCCTGAGTTACGTAAAAACGTAACGCCTAATTTTGATATTGGTTGTAAACGTATTTTGTTTGCTAACAATTACTACCCTGCACTACAAGCACCGAATACCACGCTTATTCCACATGGTTTAGTGAAGGTTGAAGGAAATACGGTGATTGCTGCCAATGGTGAACGCCACGAAGTTGATGTGATTATTTGGGGCACCGGGTTTGAAGTATCTCACCCGCCAATCGGTAAACGTGTGTTTAATGAAAAAGGACAACGTTTAAATGATTTATGGAAAAACACTTCACCAGAAGCTTACTTAGGAACCAACATTGAAAATGTACCAAATGCATTCTTAGTTTTGGGACCAAACGTACTGGTTTATGACTCGTTTATTGGCTTGGCAGAAGCACAGCTCGACTATATTGTAGATGGCTTGCTAAAAATTAAAAACAAAGGGATTAGCAAACTAAACGTTAAGTCTGATGTGATTAAAAAGCACAACGACTTGGTACAAAAGCATCTGCAAACCACTGTATTTAATAGTGGTGGCTGTAAGAGTTATTACCTTGATGCTAACGGTCGCAACTTTGCAGCATGGCCGTGGTCATTGAAAAAGCTGAAACAACGCTTGAAAAAACTAGATTTGAAAGATTATGACGTCATATATCAAACGTCAAAAACACATTAATTTGTAATTTTGACCAAATCAGTTGTAAGTAATAGGCAGTGTATTTTTGTTTTTGATAAAATACACTGCCTTTTTCATTATATCTTCAAGAAATAAAAGAACAGGTTAAAAATGAAAGAAGGTCAATCAAGCCGTACTGCCGAAGCCGCCGCTGCCTTACGCGCAAATCACTTTAAAAATACGACAAACCCTGTATTTTCAGACCCCTATGCTTTTGAAATGACCAGTAAGGGTTGGAAAAAGCTTTTATCTACTCCGCTCATTGTTAAATTAATGAATTCTCCCCTTTTAAACCGCACCTTAGGTTTATTGAGTGGGCAGGTTGTGTGCCGATCACGTTATGCTGAAGACTTACTTAATCAGGCTGTTCAACACAATATTGAACAATATGTTTTGGTTGGAGCGGGTTTAGACTCTTTTGTATTACGTGAGTCACAACATTACCCAACTTTAAAAATTTTTGAGGTCGACCATCCTGATACTCAAGCTGCGAAACAATCCAAACTCAAAAAACTAGGAAATATTCCTACTACTGTTGAATTTGTTGCTATTAACTTTGAAAAAGAATCTATCTCTGAGGCGCTTGCCCGGAGTCACTATGTACGAAAAGCTCCGGCTTTCTTTTCTTGGTTGGGTACTACTCATTATTTAAAACCGGATACTACACTGCAAACTTTAAAAAGTATTGCTGAGTTTGCTGCAAACGGTAGCGAAGTAGTACTCGACTATTCAACCGATTTTCAGGAGCTAAACGGCATTGAGCGACTCGGGAGTATCGGTGTTGCACAGTTTACCCATTTACTGAAAGAACCTTTATTAGGCCAATTTAAACCTTCAGATTTACACAATGCTGTTAAAAACATGGGCTTTGAAGTGGTTGAAGATTTGTCTGGTGAAGCTATTACTGAACGTTATTTTTATAAGCGTGCCGACAATATACGCCATACATCAGCGACGCGCTTATTGCATTTGCGTTTAAAAAAATAAAGATACTTGGGTTATCGGTTATTTAACCGCATGGCATGAGGTGTTTTCCCATGCCATCTTTTATAAGCATGAATAAAGCTGGCAGGCTCTGCATAACCTAACCATTCGGCAATTTGCTCAACCGAAGCTTTTGGTAACGCCAAATATTGCTCTGCTAAAACCTGTCTAACCTCTTCACGAATTTGGATAAAAGTCATTCCCTCTAATGCCAAATGGCGGCGCAGGGTTCTTGTATTTAAATGCAGCCGATCAGCGACTATTTCCATAGATGGCATTTCCCCACGCGTACTCATTAGCTGTTGTTGCACTAAGTTTGTAAATTTATTTTGTGATTGGCGTTTTTCTAATATTTGACGACATTGTTCTTCGGCTGTATGTAAAACTAGATCATTTGCCATAAGTAGCTTCTGGTCTACTTTTTGCGGATCAAGAATCACAAAACTTTTGGCTGCGCCAAATTCCGGCATAACCCCAAATAAATTCCGATAAGGCTCTACATCGCCTTTAGGTTGAAAAGAAAAAGCCAAATATTGGCAAAAATTATCCTGCACCAAATCTCGCTGTACCGTAATGAGCGCAGCCGCATCTCGTTCAATAATGAATTGACGAACTGATAAGGGAATATCTTGCTCATCAATTTCGATACGGATTCCTTCTGGTGTATCCGATACCTCAAAGCGAGTAAAAGCAAAAGTTAACGTGAAATAGGTTAAAGCCAAATCTAGTGCTTCGCGAATGCTGGCGCTACTCATCAGAGCCATGCCTAATGGCCCAAATGTGGTGAAATGATAGCGTGTGCCCACTTCTAAGCCTAATGTCGGTCTGTCTCCTAGTTGCTCAACCAAGTTATGAATCAACTGTAATTCCTGATGGCCTGTCACCACCATATTAGGATCAAGTAATTGTTGTTGGCTAAGTCCAGTCCCTTTTAAAATCGTCTGATAAGAAATGCCTGATTCCATCGCGAAATCAGCCATTAACCGAACACTATGTACACTGCGTTCAAATGCCCATGCATACTTCACTGTATCGCTCAGAATGTCCTCGAATCACAATATTTTGTCCTCATCCATCCTCTAAATCAAGTTAATAAACGTCTATTCTGCATACAGGAAATTGCGATTTTTTCGCTCACTGTTTTTAAGGATTTTAGAGCAGCCTATGTTTAATTCGTCGTCTAATTCAAATAAAAATGTACGCATCGCCATTATTGGCACTGGCTTTGGTGGTCTAGGACTTGCCATTCGTCTCAAACAAGCAGGTTTTGAACAATTTACTCTATTTGAAAAAGCTGCCGATGTAGGTGGTGTCTGGCGTGACAATACTTATCCGGGTGCTGCATGTGATGTGCCGTCGCATCTTTATTCTTTTTCTTTTGAACAGGAACTTGGTTGGAAAAATCGCTACGGGACATCTCAAGAGATTTATCAATATTTGCGTCACTGTGCCGATAAATATGATCTTCGTCCGCACATCAAATTTAATACTGAAATAGCCAGCGCCGAATTTGATGCTTTGCAAGGCGTATGGCATATCCAAAGTACGGCTGGTGAACAGTTTGAAGCAGAATTTTTAGTGGGCGCGGTAGGCCAGCTCAACCGTCCTGCCTATCCAAAACTTAAAGACATTGAAAATTTCAAAGGTAAGGCATTTCACTCAGCACGCTGGGACCATGACTATGACTTAACTGGCAAACGTGTTGCAGTCATTGGTACAGGCGCAAGTGCGATTCAGTTTGTACCTGAAATTGCAAAACAAGTGGCTCACCTAGACGTTTATCAACGCTCGGCACCGTATGTCATTCCTAAACCAGATCGGGTTTATCAACCTTTAGAGAAAAAAGCTTTCCGTAAACTGCCGATCTTGCAAAGTCTAGACCGTGCCTTGCAATATGGTCATCATGAAATTCGCCTACTTGCTTTTACAACTTCACTCAATGAAATGCCTTTGGTGGAATATTTATTTCAGCGCCACATTCGAAAAGTTGTTAAAGATGGAAAGTTACGTCACCGCTTAATGCCAGATTATCCAATTGGTTGTAAACGTATTTTAATTTCTAACCACTGGTATGAAACACTGACTCAACCTCATGTTGATGTGATTGATACAGGCATTCAAGAAATTACCGAACATGGCATTTTAGACACGGAAGGAAATCTACGTGAAGTTGATGCCATTATTTACGGTACAGGTTTTACGGCGACTGAATTTATGGCGCCAATGCAAATTACTGGACTTGATGGTCGCACCTTAAAAGAAACATGGAAAGATGGTGCTGAAGCTTATTTAGGCCTGACAGTAAACGGATTCCCTAACTTCTTTATGCTGTATGGGCCAAATACCAACCTCGGGCATAACTCAATTGTTTATATGATTGAAAGCCAAGTAAATTATATTTTAGATGCGCTGCGCACTACTTTGAAAAATAACCTGCTGTTCACCAACATTCGTGCCGAAATTCAACACGAATTTAATCAAGATATTCAAGAGAAAATGAAAAAAACGGTGTGGGCGCAAGGCTGTACCAGTTGGTACCAAACTGCTGATGGTAAAAATACCAATAACTGGCCGGGTTTCACTCTTGAATATCGTCAACGCACTCGTCGCTTTGACATTGAAAACTACACTCAGGTGTCGGCTATTTCTTAAATAAGCTTCGCCATAGGAAATGAGAAAAATAAACGGAGAATTTTATGAAGTCTTTTAAAAATAAAGTCGCAGCTGTGACAGGTGCGGGTTCAGGTATTGGACAAGCAATTGCCATAGCACTCGCTAAACAAGGCTGTCACCTGGCACTTTCTGATATTAGTGAAGCTGGGTTAGCCAAAACAGTCGAGCTGTTAGCGCCCTACTCTGTCAAAGTCACCACTCAAAAAGTTGATGTCGCTAAACGTGATGACGTTGCAACTTGGGCAAAAGCAGTTGTAGATGAACATGGCCAAGTTAACCTGATTTTTAATAATGCTGGTGTCGCGATTGGTAGTACAGCGGAAGGTGTGAGCTATGAAGATCTTGAATGGCTCATTGGTATTAATTTTTGGGGCGTGGTTTATGGCACCAAAGAATTTTTGCCTTACTTAAAGCAAAGTGGTGATGGGCATATTATTAATATTTCCAGTATGTTTGGCTTAACAGCTCAACCGACCCAAAGTGCTTATAACGCCAGTAAATTTGCCGTTCGTGGTTTTACTGAATCATTGCGCCAAGAACTTGATATGCAAAATGCTGGTGTGAGCGCGACTTGTGTGCATCCGGGTGGTATTCGTACCAATATTGCCAAAGCTGCACGTATGAACAATAGCGTCCAGTCTTTAGGAATGGACCCGCTAAAAAGCCAAGACGCTTTCGATAAATTACTTCGCACTCCTGCTGATGATGCAGCTCAGCAAATTTTGGAGGCTGTTCGTAAGAACCGTCGCCGTTTACTTATTGGAGCCGATGCAAAAGCCGTTGATGTAATTCAGCGTATTCTTCCGCAAGGCTACCAAAAGATCTTTGCAACCGCGACTGCTTGGCAAACTCGACTACTTAATAAGTCAGCAAAATAAAAATAGTGGTCAGCATACTCTTGATTTTCAGAGATGCTGACTAATCTCACCTGCTTAGTATGAGTGCTTATCATGAAGCAACTTCTCGCATGGACCATTCGTACCACACTACGCCCAGCTTTATCTCCTAAAACGCCAGTGAAATTACAACGTTTTTGTAGCGATGCGGCCAGTGCTATTGTGCTTGGGCCACGTGGTTATCAAACTAAAAAGCAAAATATTGCTCAAGTACCGACAGTTCATATTCAGCCTAAAACGACCAAATCAGGGCTCGGCATTTTGTATTTGCATGGCGGTGGCTATGTAGTGGGTAGCTCAAAAAGTCACACGAAGCTTGCAGCTCAGATCGGACATGCAGCTCAGGCACAAGTCTGGTTAGCTGAATATCGTTTAGCCCCAGAACATCCAAGCCCTGCTGCTATTGAAGATAGCATTGCAGTCTATAAGGCTTTACTTGCTCAAGGACAAGATCCCAAAAAACTTGTGATTGCTGGTGACTCCGCTGGTGGCGGCCTGAGCTTAAGTACAGTTATTGCGCTAAGGAACGCAGGTTTACCTTTACCAGCGGCATTAGTTTTACTTTCACCTTGGGTTGACTTAAGTCTTTCAGGAAGCACGCTGAAAACTCATGCTGTTCAAGATGCAATGCTCTCAGAAGACTGGTTAGTTTGGTGTGCAAAAAACTATTGCGGCCAAAAATCGGCAACCGATCCGACCTGCTCCCCACTTTATGCTGACTTAACCGGATTACCACCGGTTCTGATCCATGTTGGTACCGAAGAAGTTTTATTAGATGATGCGAAACGTCTTGCAGAACAAGCCGAGAAATGCGGTATTCCGACCACATTTAAGATTTATGACAAAGTTGGGCACGTTTTTCAATTCCATGCAGGTATACTAAAAGAATCCGATGACTCAATTAAGCGCATTGGACAATTCATTGATAAACACATGCAGTCAATATAAAAAATATCACTAGACAGGAGCCTTTGGCATGGCATCAAACAATTATGACTATGATTATCTCATCATTGGTTCAGGCTTTGGCGGTAGTGTTTCTGCCTGCCGTCTCACCGAAAAAGGCTACTCAGTTGCTGTAATGGAAATGGGGCGTCGTTGGAAAGCTGAAGATTTTGCTAAAAATAACTGGAACACACGCCGCTGGATCTGGCGTCCGGGTATGAAACTTTTTGGTTATTTCAATATGCGTTTTTTTCGCCATGTCACTATTATTTGCGGTAATGCCGTAGGCGGTGGCTCAATTACCTATGCCAATACCCTGCTCGTTCCACCCGAACACATTTGGGATGAAGGCACTTGGGCAGATGCTGCGGACTGGAAAAATGAAATGCCGCAGCACTATGCCGAAGCAGAACGTATGCTTGGAGTGACTGACAATAAAATACTTGGCCCTGCCGATCACATGTTAAAGAAAATGGGTGAAGCGGTAGGTGTAGGCCATACCTTTAAACCGACTCGTGTTGCAACCTTTTTTCCTCCCGAAGGCGAAGAAGGTGGAAAGACTTATCCAGACCCTTATTTTAACGGTGAAGGACCAGATCGTGGCACCTGTACAGCATGTGGTGGCTGTATGACAGGTTGTAAACACAATGCAAAAAATACTCTAGATAAAAATTATTTGTACTTTGCCGAAAAAAATGGCGCCAAGGTTTATGAAGAAACCAAAGTGGTTGATGTTAAACCACTCAATGGCAAAGTCGATGGTAGTGATGGTTATGAAGTCACGACTGAATGCTCAAGCTCATGGTTTAACAAACAACGTCGTACTTGGCGGGTTCGTAACGTAATTTTCTCGGCATCTTCTTTGGGCACCCAAGAAATGCTATTCCGCTTAAAACAATCTGGTTCTCTACCAAATATTTCTGATGATTTGGGTAATCGGGTACGTACCAATGCGGAGTCTATCTTAGGAGTCCGTTTCTTTGATAAAGATGTCGATATGAGTAAGGGCGTTGCAATTGGTTCAAGCATCTATATTGACCATGATACTCATATTGAAGCGACACGCTACCAAAGTGGTTCCGATGCTATGGGTCTCATGTGTACGTATATGGCAAAAGGTAAACCAGGTTGGACACGTATTTTTTATTGGTTATGGGTACTCATTAGCCATCCACTTATATTCTTACGTATGAGCAACCCTGTTGGTTTTGCACGTCAAACCTTAATTTTCTTAGTAATGCAAACTGCCGATGCTTCAATTAACATGCGTTTAAAACGCAATTGGTTCTGGCCTTTTGGCAAGGTTTTGTCGAGTGAAGGAAAAAAGCTTCCTGTTTATATTCCACAAGCCAATACCTTTACTGAAAAAGTCGCCAAAATGTTTAATGGTCATCCAATAACGACCATTACCGAAATTTTATTTAATGTGCCTTTTACTGCTCACTGTATGGGAGGCTGCGCGATTGCATCTAGCCCAGAACAAGGTGTAGTCGATGGCAAAAATCGTGTGTTTAACTATAAAAATTTATATGTTGTAGATGGCTCTATGTTGGGTGCCAATTTAGGTGTAAACCCAAGTTTAACCATTACTGCTCTAGCAGAACGTGCAATGTCTTATATTCCGGCTAAACACACTTTGGATGAACAACCAGACTATCCAATAACGGAAGAAACCATAGAGATCACGAAAGCCTCTGCCTAAACTAGCAAGTTGTTTTATAAAAAAAGCCTATTTAAAAATAGGCTTTTTTATTTAGTTTCTTAAATTACATCGCTACCGCTTTAGCACGAGCTGCATGCAATTTTTTATAACTCTCAATTAGACGTAAATGGCGATCAAGCCCTTCTAGTTTCATGCTTGTTGGCGTTAAACCATAGAAACGAACGCTACCGTCGACAGAACCTAATACCGCATCCATTCGTGTGTCACCAAACATACGGCGGAAGTTAGTCAGGTAGTCTTCAAGCTCTAGTTCTTCATCTAATATTACTTCAAGTACCACGTTCATACATTGATAGAACAAACCACGCTCAACGGTGTTGGTGTTATATTGCAAGTAAGTTTCGACAAGCTCTTTTGCTTCTTCAAATTGTTGTAATGCAACATAAATGAGCAATTTCAGTTCTAAAATTGTGAGCTGTCCCCAAACTGTATTGTCATCAAATTCGATGCCAATGAGTGTGGTAATTTCAGTGTAATCGTCTAGCTCACATTCCTCTAAGCGCTCAACCAACGCCTCAAGCTGTTCATCATCCAAACGATGCAAATTTAAAATATCTTCACGGAATGCAAGTGCCTTATTGGTATTGTCCCAAATCAGATCTTCAACAAGATAAATTTCTGAATAATCAGGAACTAAAATACGGCAAGCGGTCGCACCTAAGTGCTCATAGACTGCCATATACACTTCTTTACCCATCTCTTCGAGAATACCGAACAAAGTTGCAGCTTCTTCTGCATTCGACTCTTCGCCTTCGCCAGAAAAATCCCATTCAACAAAGTCATAGTCAGATTTAGAGCTAAAGAAGCGCCAAGAAACTAAACCGCTTGAGTCAATAAAGTGCTCAACAAAGTTATTCGGCTCAGTCACTGCATTACTTTGGAAAGTCGGTTGAGGTAAATCATTTAAGCCTTCAAAACTACGGCCTTGAAGTAATTCGGTCAGACTACGTTCCAACGCAACTTCAAAACTTGGATGCGCACCGAAAGATGCAAACACCCCACCCGTACGCGGGTTCATTAAAGTTACACACATTACAGGGAACTGACCGCCTAATGATGCATCTTTAACTAATACAGGAAAACCTTGCTCTTCTAAGCCTTTAATACCAGCCACAATACTTGGGTATTTTGCTAATACGTCTTCAGGAACATCTGGAAGTGCAATTTCACCTTCTAAAATTTCACGTTTTACAGCACGTTCAAAAATTTCAGACAAACATTGAACTTGAGCTTCTGCCAAAGTGTTGCCTGCACTCATACCGTTACTTAAGTACAAGTTTTCAATTAAATTTGATGGGAAATATACAACTTCACCGTCAGACTGGCGCACAAAAGGTAGCGAGCAAATGCCACGCTCTATATTGCCTGAGTTGGTATCATATAAATGCGTGCCAAGTAACTCATCATCTGGGTTGTAAATCTCAAGACAATATTCATCTAAGATTTCTTTAGGTAATTCACCATTTGGACCCGGTTTAAACCATTTTTCATCTGGATAATGCACAAATTCAGCATTGGCAATATCTTCACCCCAGAACTGGTCGTTATAGAAGAAGTTACAGTTTAAACGCTCAATAAACTCGCCCAATGCAGATGCCAAAGCACTTTCTTTAGTGGCACCTTTACCATTGGTAAAGCACATCGGAGACTGTGCATCACGAATGTGTAACGACCATACATTTGGGACAATATTACGCCAAGACGCGATTTCTATCTTCATGCCCAAATTTGCCAAAATAGCAGACATATTGGCAATGGTTTCTTCTAATGGTAGATCTTTACCTTGAATATAGGTATGGTTTTCTGAAGTTAAACTTGGCAATAACAATGCTTGTGCATCTGCATCAATGCTTTCAACTTCTTCAATAATAAATTCAGGAACCGTTTGAATGACTTTTTTAACAGTACAGCGGTCAATCGAACGTAAAATCCCTTGGCGATCTTTTTCTGAAATATCGGCTGGTAATTCAATTTGAATTTTAAAGGTTTGCTTATAGCGGTTTTCAGGATCAACAATATTATTTTGCGATAAACGAATATTATCGGTTGGGATATCTCGAGCTGCACAATACACTTTTACAAAGTACGCTGCACACAATGCTGACGATGCTAAAAAGTAGTCAAATGGGCCCGGTGCCGAACCGTCACCCTTGTAGCGAATTGGTTGATCGGCAATTACCGTAAAGTCATCGAACTTAGCTTCCTGTCGAAGATTGTCGAGATAATTAACCTTGATTTCCATGCTGGCACCTAAATATTTTTATGTGTCAGCACAGACACATAAAATTCTAAATATTGAAAAATAAGCCGAATCACAGCGAAGAAATTGACTTAAAAAAATGAGAGATTAAAGCCATGTGTTTAATGAACAACTCAATGGGCTTTAATAAGATTGGCGGTATTATAGAGTGATTTTGTGAAGTTGATAACTAAAGTTAAAACATTGATGGTCACAATGTTTTAACTTGTCTTGAATTTAGTTAAATATTAACCATTAAAATTTAAAGGTGTAATCAACATTCAAACGCGTTTCATTTGCCGAGTGGAAGGTCATATTCGTTGGCATATCATTACGGTAGTGAGAAAAGCGGGCCCGCACTCCTAAGCCTTTTAATTTACCTTCAGGAATTTTATAGCCCAAATCAAACTCCATCGACTCTTCTTTAAAACGCTGATCACCATATTGCAGCAAATCAATATCTTCACCTTTGGCATAACGGGTCATAAAGCGCAGTCCATTCAATGAAACATCCCCCATCCGCGCATTTTTAAAGTCATATTCATAACGAATCGAATAGACTTTTTCATCTTTATTTGAGTAGTCCGAACTCATAAAATCAAGCACAACTGGACTTTCTGTTCCCGACAAAAATGGCAAACCAGTCGAACCAAATGACTGCATATAACCCAAAGAAACCGTATGATTTTGATAGTTCAAACCAAATAGGCCGCTAATATGACGGTTATCAACCTCTCCTATTTTTTTACTTCCAGTTTCCTCACTATTAAAAAACCGCACGTCACTTAAAAAATTAAGCTGGTCATTTAAAGGCTGCTTTCCGTTAAAACCCAAAAATTGTTGCTGATAAATATCTTTGAGTTCAGCATGGTAAGCCCGTAAACGATAGTCTTTTAACTGATAACTTCCACCTAAAGTATAAAACGAGTCAGTGGTGGCAGCTTTGTCAAATCGATGGTTGATATTGTCTGTTCCAACATCGGTATAACGAATGGAATCGCGCTGCCGCACTTCGTCGACATAAAAACCTTCGAGTTGAAGATTTGGAATTTCATTTGAAACAAAGCGAATACCGCGATAAGTCTGAGGGAACAAACGCGCTGGTGATGAAAATATGGTTGGCAATTGTGGAACCAAATCGCCCACAAAAAGCTCATTTTTTCTAAATTTAGCCTTCGCTGTAATGCCTATTTTTCCATAATAATCATCACGTGAGTTATCGGTATTCACTGGGAGTAAGCCACTACGTGCATAGTCATCTGCCCGATTTCCCATTAGGTTAAACCCCGCCATTGCAAGTACATCAACACCGAACCCAACTGTCCCTTCGGTATAACCCGACTGTCCTTTAAAAATTAAACCCTGTGCCCAATCTCTAGCTGCGGTATACGGATATGGGTCTTTTTTATAGTCTCGGTCAAAGTAAAAATTACGCAGTGTCAGCTCAGCTTTACTGTCTGCTATAAACTCGGCATGCACAACTTGACTAAATAATGGGCACAAGCATACCCCCACCCATAATGGTGTCTTTTTCATTTTTTAACTCAACTATTTAATTTTTAGTGGATTAAGGTGCTGTTTTAAGTGAGAAGTTTTGCTCTTTTTGACTGCGGTAAAAAGCGCTACCCAAACTCAAAATCAGGAAAATAGCCAAAATAAACACCACACCGTAATAGGCATACAGCGTTGCAGGTGCAATACCTTTATCTAAGAAAATGCCTGCGACCGTTGGCGATAAAATTGCCCCAATCCGACCAAAACCAATGGCATAACCCACGCCGCGACTACGGATTTCAGCATCATAAATTGTTGGAGAAATAGAATATAAACCTGCCACACAACCGTTAATGAGGGTGCCAAGTAATAAACCGACTATGAGTGCAATGCTGACTTGAGATGAGACAGCAACAAATAGGAAAACACATGCCGAGGTTAGCCCTAAAAACAGACTTAAGGCATAAAAGACTTTCATGCGCGATGCCAATAAACCAATAATGGCCGCCCCGAAAATACCGCCAATACTAATTAAAATGCCGGTACTTACACCTTGTTCAGGCGACATTCCCATTGAAATCAGAATTTTTGGTGTCCAGCTCATGACAAAGTAAAAGCCAAACATCACTAAAAAGAATGCAAACCAAAGACAAAGTGTCTGCAACCCCTGCTGCCCTGAAAATAATTTACCAATATCACCTGTATTTTTTTGATTATTCTGGCCGTAATAAGGTAAAGCTTTTAAAGCAGTTAACCCCATACGATTTACTGTTGCGTTAATACGTTCTAATGCCTGTTTTGGTCTTTTTGCCAACAAATAATCTAAAGATTCAGGTAATAACCAGGCACTAATCAGCAACATCACTATGGTTGTGATCCCCCCTGCCAAAAAGATTGAACGCCAACCTAAATGCTCAATCAAGGCCAGTGAGAGTACTCCGCCTAGTGTCGCACCAATGCCATAACCTGTAGACATTAAGCTCACTGCGAGACTGCGCCAGCGTGCATTGGCATACTCACTTGCCAAGACATTACTACTCGCAAGAATCCCGCCTACCCCAATTCCGGTAATAAACCGAAGTGCTGCCAACATGCCATGACTTTGCACCAAAGCACAGCACAACATGCTAAGACCTGCAATCACTAAACAAACCAAGATAAGTAAACGGCGACCGATTTTATCGGCTAAAGGCGCAAGAAAAATTGAACCGGCAGCCATCCCAAAAAGACCTGAACTCAGCAATAAGCCAATTTGTGCCCCTGAAAGTGACCATTCTGCTGACACTGATGGAGCAGTAAATGCCATTACCATCACGTCAAAGCCATCAATAATATTGAGACAAATACAGATCAAAATGATGAACCATTGATAACGGCTCATATTATTTTGATTGATCTCACTTAGAACATCTCTTTCCATTTATGCATCTCCCAATGTGGATAAGAGATACACACGACATTGCTAATATGAGCGATTGGGTGGTTATGCATATCCGTATCCATCATGACCTAGAGGAATATTTGTTTTTTGGAGCATCCTGCTCTTTTTCTATACTGAATATTTGGATCCAAAAAATCAACAATATTTTTAAAATTTAATAACCATCAAATTAAATAGCTGAAAAATATAAGTATAATTTATTTAAAATTACAAATGTGGATCCATAAAAATTTATCTATTTTCAATTTTACAACTCAAAGGATTTCTCCTTATCCCTCTTTTAACCCAATAAATATGGATCCAAATTAAACTTCAATGACCAAAACTTTTAAAAAATAAAAAAAATCTGAATTAATATTAAAGATATAAACAATCAAGGAAAGTAATGTAAAAAAAGATCCTGTTTATCAATTGACCAATATTTTTATTTACTATAAATTGGATCCAATAAGTGATAAGGAGTCGTCACAAATGTTTATTAAAAATGCATGGTATGTAGCTTGCCGTCCAGAAGAAATCCAAGATAAACCATTAGGTCGCACCATCTGTGGTGAAAAAATCGTTTTTTATCGTGCTAAAGAAAACCAAGTTGCAGCTGTTGAAGATTTTTGTCCGCATCGTGGTGCCCCACTCTCACTGGGATATGTCGAAGATGGCAACCTCGTCTGTGGTTACCATGGCTTAGTTATGGGCTGTGACGGAAAGACCGTTTCAATGCCAGCTCAACGTGTAAACGGTTTCCCATGTAATAAAGCATATGCAGTTGTTGAAAAGTTCGGCTTTATTTGGGTATGGCCAGGTGAAAAAGCTTTAGCAGATGAAGCAAAACTGCCAACTTTAGAATGGGCAGATCATCCCGAATGGAGCTATGGCGGAGGCCTGTTTCACATTCAGTGCGACTATCGCCTAATGATCGACAACCTAATGGATTTAACCCACGAAACCTATGTTCACTCAAGCAGTATTGGGCAAAAAGAAATTGATGAAGCCCTGCCTGTGACTAAAGTTGACGGTGACCATGTCATAACCGAACGCTATATGGAAAATGTGATCGCACCTCCATTTTGGCAAATGGCCCTTCGCGGCAATCATTTGGCAGATGATGTACCTGTTGACCGTTGGCAACGTTGCCACTTCTTTGCGCCAAGTAATGTTCACATTGAAGTAGGTGTCGCACATGCTGGACAGGGTGGTTATCACGCACCAAGTGACAAAAAAGTTTCCTCAATCGTGGTCGATTTTATTACGCCGGAAACTGAAACATCACATTGGTATTTCTGGGGAATGGCACGCAACTTCCAGCCAGATAATGCTGAACTCACCGATCAAATTCGTGAAGGCCAAGGCAAAATCTTTACTGAAGATTTAGAAATGTTGGAGCAACAGCAACAAAACATTTTAAATAATCCACATCGCAAATTACTGATGCTCAATATCGATGCAGGCGGTGTCCAGTCCCGTAAGGTCATTGACCGACTACTTGCCGAAGAAAATAAAACACCTCCTGAAACATTCACACAGAAGTTTCCAAACATTCGGATTATTTAAAGGAGCATGGACATGGACGTTATTATTCAAAAAATTCACCAGCTCACCCCGACTATTCGTGCGTTTGAATTGGTTGCAGCAAATGGTACGGAGCTGCCGAGTTTTGAAGCAGGTGCACATATTGATGTGCATCTGAAAAATGGCCTCACTCGTCAATATTCACTTTCAAATTGCTGTAGTGAAAAGCATCGTTATGTGATTGGTGTTTTACATGATGCCAATTCACGCGGTGGCTCACGTTGCATTCACACCGAATATCGTGAAGGCGATCATTTAAAAATTGGTGAACCTCGTAATTTATTTGAAATTCACCCTCAAACCAAACAAGCGGTTTTATTTGCGGGTGGTATTGGTATTACCCCTATTTTGTCGATGGCGTATCGGCTTAAGTCGGCCAATACTCCTTTCGAATTGCACTACTTTGTTCGTAGTCATGAAATGATTGCCTTTTATGGCAATTTAACCGAGCACTTTAGTGACCAAGTCCATTTTCATATTCAAGACCAACCTAACACCGAATGTAATATGGCAGAGGTTTTGGGCCAAGCTTCACCTGATAAACACTTATATGTGTGTGGGCCTACAGGATTTATGCAGTTTGTCATGAATTCTGCCGAGCAAGCGGGTTGGCATAGCGAACAGTTACATCAAGAGCATTTTGTCGCGCAAAAGGTAGATGCATCTAACGATGAAGCTTTTACTATCGAAGTGAAAGGTACGGGCCGCCAAATTGAAGTATTACCAGAGCAGACTGCAACAGAAGCATTAATTGCGAATGGTTTTGATATTCCTGTTTCATGTGAGCAAGGTATTTGCGGCACATGTATTACTCGCGTTGTAGAAGGTACGCCAGATCATCGGGATCTATTTATGACCGATGAAGAACATGCTTTAAATGATCAGTTTACGCCCTGCTGTTCTCGTGCAAAAACTAAACATCTTGTGATTGAGCTTTAATACCTCAGTTCCTTTATTCAAAAATAAAGGAACTTCTTTTACCTTAAGCGCTGAGAATATTTCTTAGGGTTTCACCTAAAATTACCACACTACTGTGTTCACGCATTAATGTTTCAGCACGCCCTGCCTGACGATTTACCAATGCATCGAAAATCGAACAATGCTGCAAATGTGCATAGTGCAAACGGCGATATTCTGACAAAGCTTGGTTCTGGTCATAAGTAATGGCTTGAGCAGAAGCCATCGGCAATTGATTGTTTTTAGCCAACGCTTGGATGAGCGCAACGTTTTGCGCGCCTTCAATAATCGTGTCATGAAAGATGACATTAAAATGATGATAACGTTCTAGTTCAGCATCACCAAACTCGTCCTTTTCATTAAAGAGTTTTTCAGTTTCCTGAATGCAATGTTGCAACGTCTTTTTCTGCTCTTCGCTTAAACCTTGTTCTGCCAAAGTTTTCGCAGCCAATCCTTCCAGTACCCCTCGCACTTCAAGTGCGTCATGCACCAGTTTTCCGGAAATTTCACGAACCGTGTAACCACGAGTTGGGTTTTTAATGAGGAGACCTTCTTGTTCGAGCAACCGAAAGGCTATACGAACAGGCTGGCGCGAAACACCAAGTAACTCGGCAGTAGGAATCTCGGCAATTCTGGCACCGCCTTCAAGTTCCCCTGAAATAATCATTTTTCTTAGTTTTAGTAAAACTTGTTGTCCTGAAGACATTCGTTGCCACACATCATCAAAAACGTCACTTCGATGCTAGCAAGTTCATTTGCAAAATGAAATCAATTTTCTGTGTGAATCAGTACTTAGCAATTTATCTCAACCTAAACAAATACACTTATTTAAAATTTTTAAGATTATTGACCATAATATCGAGATTATTACGAATTAAATAAGCCAGGTTAATATCAATACCTTCAAGCATTTTTTCTTCGACTTTTAAAACCACTTCATTGCATTTGTTTAACTTTTCAATCCCGCTTTCGGTCAAGGTAATTAAAATACGTCGGCCATGTGTCGGATCCGGCTTTTTCTCAATCCAGCCATTCACCAGTAAATCTTGCAAAATTTTATTGGCAGATTGCGGCTTTATGAAAGAACGCTCAGCAAGTTTGGCATTGGATACATTACTTTTTGAAGCTAAAACAGAAAGTGCGGTAAATTGCGGTAAGGTAATTTCAAGCTCTTTTAAATGTTCTGTTAAATGTTTACTAATAATTCGGTCAACACGAGCAATCATGTAACTTAACTTAGGCTCATCTTCTACTTTTTTTTGAACTAAATTCGAACGTACCATAACCTTTCAATCATCATAAGAAAATCTGTAGTGAAAGTATGAGGTTCTAACCCCATACTTTCGTTAAAACTTAGCGAGCACCTGAGCTTTGTACTAAATGTACAGGCTGTTTAGGTTTTTTGACAAGAAGTAATGCAGAGATCGCTGCAATTAAAATCACTGGAATACTTGAACCAATCACAATGGTCGAGCTTTGTCCAAGTGAGAGTAAAAAACCAGCCATTAAAGGCCCTGCAAATGAACCAATACGCCCGATTGCAACCGCTGCGCCAACTCCGGTTCCACGCATTTCGGTTGGATAATACATGGCAGCCAAACCATACAATGCCGATTGTCCACCCACAATGAATAAACCACAACCCACTGCCGAAAGTGCAAGTAAAGCCACGGTCGGAGAAATTGCTAAACAACACAGCGAAAATAAAATGCCGAGATAAATCAGCTTAATCACAAAACTCATGCGTAATTTATCAAGCAATACACCCATCAGAACCGAACCTAAAATTCCACCAACGTTGTAGCCCATCTGTACATAGTTCGCCTGTAGTTTCGATAAGCCTTGCGCACCCATCAGCAACGGCAACCAGTTCAACAAAAAGTACAACACCACCAATGTGCAGAAAAAACTTATCCAAAGCTGAATGGTCGACATACGACGTTCTTTGGCAAATAAAACTTCAAAGAATGGCGTGGTTTGCTGTGCTTGAACTTTACGTTGCAGATAATCATTTGACTCAGGTAAAAAGCGCATAATCAGTGGGATTAGTAAAATAGGTGCAATCCCTCCGATATAGAAAATATGACGCCACTCTGCATCGCCTGCCAACGACATAGCAACGACGGAAGTGAGTAAGCCACCAAAAGGAATGCCACTATACATCACACTAACCGCAGTACCTTTGTGCTGGTCAGGTACGGCTTCAGAGGCAAGCGTAATCATCATGGGTAGTGCCCCACCCATTCCTAAACCAGTACAAAAACGAATGAGTAGTAACAGACTAAAATTGGCCGCATAGGCGGTTAGCAAAGACATAATTCCAAAAAGTAAGATACTAAAAATCAGAATTTTCTTACGCCCGACAATATCGGCAAACCGACCACCTAATATTGCGCCTGGGAGTGTTCCCAAAATTGCAGCACTAAATGCCCACGCCATCTGGGCATTATCCAACATAAACTCAGCCCGCATTCGTGGAGCGGCTACCCCCATTGATTGAAGATCAAAGCCTTCAAAAATTGCTATGGCAAAGCACAGTAGCAATGTGATTTTTGCCCTTGAAGGCTGTCCTGATATTTTTTCCATTGTGTTGTCCTTTATTGACTAGTCGTTCCATTTAGCCCTTTGTGTATTATTTTTAAACACACCAAAAATATCAGTTAAACTTATTAAAAAATCAACACATTTTTATTTAAAATTAATTTTTAAAATAATTAATATTTAAAATACAACAAATTATAAAATATTTATGAAATTTTCCAAAAAAGACTTGAATGTAAGTTTAACTGATATTAGATTAAATCCCAGAACAGCAAAAAATCATTCAAGGAGTATGAAGATGAGTTATGAAAACCGCTGGGAAACAGTAGATGTTAAAGTTGAAGATGGAATTGCATGGGTCACTTTAAACCGCCCTGAAAAGAAAAATGCCATGAGCCCAACCCTCAATCGTGAAATGATTGATGTGCTTGAAACACTAGAGCTTGATCAAAATGCCAAGGTTTTGGTTCTGACCGGTGCAGGTGACTCTTGGACAGCGGGTATGGATTTGAAGGAATATTTCCGTGAAGTCGACACTCAACCAGAAATTTTCCAAGAGCGTATTCGTCGTGACTCATGTCGCTGGCAGTGGCAACTTCTTCGTATGTATTCAAAACCAACGATTGCTATGGTTAACGGCTGGTGTTTCGGAGGCGGTTTCTCACCTTTAGTGGCGTGTGACCTAGCAATTGCAGCAGATGAAGCAACTTTCGGTTTATCTGAAATTAACTGGGGTATCCCACCGGGCAACCTTGTAAGCAAAGCAATGGCAGATACCGTAGGTCATCGTGCATCTTTGTATTACATCATGACGGGTAAAACTTTTAGCGGTAAAGAAGCCGAAACCATGGGCCTTGTGAACAAAAGTGTACCGCTTGCCCAATTAAAAGCAGAAGTAACTGAACTTGCAAATTGCTTACTCGAGAAAAACCCTGTGGTTCTTCGTACTGCTAAAAATGGCTTTAAGCGTTGCCGTGAACTGACATGGGACCAAAACGAAGATTACTTATATGCCAAGCTTGATCAATGTATCCACCGAGATACCGAGAATGGTCGCCAAGAAGGTTTGAAACAATTCTTAGATGAAAAATCAATTAAACCGGGTTTACAGAGTTATAAACGTACTGGTTAACTTTTGATTCTTTAATGGCAATGTAAGGACGCAACCCATGCAAAATGTACAGTTACTTATTCACGGTCAATCTGTTGATGCATCAAATCAGGCAACTTTTGAGCGTATTAGTCCAATTGATGGAACGGTGGCAACTAAAGCTGCTGCTGCAACACTCGAAGATGTTGATCGTGCAATCGATTCAGCGCAGCAAGCTTTTAAAGTATGGTCGAAACTCTCGCCTACCGAGCGCCGTTTACGCTTATTAAAAGCAGCCGATTTAATGGACCAAAAAACCGAGCAATTCATTCAAACTGGAATGCAAGAAACAGGTTCAACTGCAACATGGTATGGGTTTAACGTTCACCTTGCTGCCAACATGTTACGTGAAGCAGCAGCAATGACCACACAAATTGACGGAAGCCTGATTCCGTCAGATGTGCCGGGCAATCTTGCAATGGGTGTACGGGTTCCTTGCGGTGTCATTGTTGGCATTGCACCTTGGAATGCGCCTGTGATTTTGGCAACACGTGCGCTTGCCATGCCTTTGGCTTGTGGTAACACCGTTGTATTAAAAGCATCGGAAGCCTGCCCTGCAACACATCGTCTCATTGGTGAAGTGTTACATGAAGCAGGACTGGGTGAAGGTGTCGTGAATGTGATTACACATGCCGCCGAAGATGCCCCACAAATCGTGGAGCGCTTAGTGTCTCATCCAGCTGTGAAACGCATTAATTTTACCGGTTCAACCAAAGTCGGCAAAATTATTGCCGAGACTGCTGCTAAATATTTAAAACCTGTTTTGCTTGAACTTGGTGGTAAAGCCCCTGTTGTGGTTTTAAATGAGGCTGATATTAATGAAGCTGTAAATGCAGTCGCTTTTGGAGCATTCTTTAATCAGGGGCAAATTTGTATGTCGACCGAACGTGTTTTGGTTCAAGACAATATTGCCGACCAGTTTATTGAAAAACTGATTGAGAAAACCCGTTCCATTCGGGCAGGTAATCCAACCTCAAAAGACAATGTACTCGGTGTTTTAGAAAGTCGCCGCGCTGCAAACCGTATTCAACATTTGCTTGAAGATGCTCAAAACAAAGGGGCTGACTTACCTTTAGGTATCCATATTGAAGACACCACCATGCAACCGACGTTAGTGCTCAATATTAAACCTGACATGCTGCTTTACCGCGAAGAATCATTTGGCCCTGTATGCACAGTTCAACGTTTTTCAAGTATTGAAGAAGGTGTAGCACTGGCAAATGACAGCGAGTTCGGCCTTTCTTCAGCAGTGTTTAGCCAGAATATTTCACAGGCATTAGAAGTGGCTAAACAGATTGATTCGGGTATTTGTCATATTAACGGCGCAACCGTACATGACGAAGCTCAAATGCCATTTGGCGGAACAAAATCAAGTGGATACGGACGATTTGGTAGTAAAGCATCTATTGCCGAGTTTACCGATTTACGCTGGATTACCATTCAAACCCAATCACGTCATTACCCGATTTAGTCAGGCTAATGCGAATACCGACATATTAAATAAAAATTGTATGATGCAAAAAAATAAAGCGCAGTGATGCGCTTTCCATGGAGTGAAAGAAATGCAAATGAATGCCACTCAATCACAAGACCGCGAACGGTTCGTAAAATTAGGGCAACACGATATTCATTATCACTATAAAGATCAAACGCTCTATATCAGCCCAAAAGAGCAATTAAAACCGTATCCACAAAAACTGACAGATCGATTAATTCATTTTGCACAAACCAAACCCGACCATATTTTTGCAGCAAAACGCAATGCTCAAGGTGAATGGGTCAAACTAAGTTATGCAGAAGTTCTACAACGCGCATGGCACATTGCTCAAGCTTTGCATGACCGTAATTTAAGCCAAGAACGACCACTGGTTATTTTAAGTGGCAATGACCTCGAACATTTAACACTTTCTATGGGTGCCATGTTGGCGGGTGTGCCTTTCTCTGCTATTTCCCCTGCCTACTCTCTGATTTCTCAAGACTTTGGCAAACTCAAACATGTATTTGAAGTGCTAACACCTGGTATGGTTTATGCCAGCGATGGTCAGGCCTTTGCCAAAGCCATTCAAGCGTGTATTACATCCGACATTGAAGTGGTAACCAATAAAGGTATTGTAGGCGATCAGATCTGCACGTCTTTTCAGTCGCTGTTAGATACGCCAGTTTCAAATGTACAAGAGTTTTATCAAACCCTTGATGAAAACCAGATTGCCAAATTTCTGTTTACATCAGGTTCAACCAAATTGCCTAAAGCTGTACCGACCACGCATTTAATGTTGTGTGTTAATCAGCAAATGTTATTACAAACTTTCCCTGAGTTTGAAGAAACGCCGCCTGTCCTACTCGACTGGCTGTCTTGGCACCACACCTTTGGCGGCAGTCACAATGTCGGCATCGCGCTCTATAATGGCGGTACGATTTACATTGATGATGGCAAACCCGTTGCAGGAAAATTTGACGAAACCATTCGTAACCTCAAAGAAATTTCTCCAACAGTTTATTTAAATGTGCCAAAAGGCTGGGAAGAACTCACTGAAGCGTTAGAAAAAGATGAAGAATTAAGAGACCGCTTTTTTGCCAAAGTTAAAATTCTATTCTTTGCAGGTGCAGCGCTTTCAGAAGCGGGCTGGAACAGACTCGATAAAATTGCTCAGCAACATTGCGGTGAAAAAATTCGCATTATGAGCGGCTTAGGCATGACTGAAACTGCACCATCTTGTGCTTTCACAACTGGTCCACGCGTGATGGCTGGCTTTATTGGTTACCCTGCTCCGGGATGCGAAATCAAGCTAGTGCCATGTGGTGACAAACTTGAGTTTTGTGTTCGTGGCAAACATGTCATGAAAGGCTATTGGCGGTTAAAGGCAGACCAGCAGAGCACTATTTTTGATGATGAAGGCTTTTTCCATACAGGCGATGCTGTTCGTTTAGTCGACATCAATGATCCAACCAAAGGACTGATGTACGATGGACGAATTGCCGAAGACTTTAAACTCAATACGGGTACTTTTGTGAATGTGGGCACACTACGCAATAAAGTACTCATTCAAGGTAACTTACTGATTCAAGATGTCTGCATTACAGGTTCAAACCTGAATGCTATTGGTTTTTTGATTTTTCCAAAATTAGAAGCGTGTGCTCAATATGCTGGCCTTAAGCTTGGTGAACATTCTGCAATAGAGATATTGCAACACCCTAAAGTCCAGCAATGGTTCCGCCAATTTTTAACGACCTTTAATAAAGATGCGACTGGCAGCTCAAATACAGTCTCAATGCTTTATTTAATGACCGAGCCACCTCAACTCGATGCAGGCGAAGTAACCGATAAAGGCAACCTCAATCAAAGCAGTATTACCAAGCGTCGTGCTGCTTTAATTGATGAACTTTATCAAAAGCAGACTGATAACCCGCTGATTATTCGGGTGCCCACCTTAAAACAATAAGCAATTGAAATAAAAAAGGAAGCTCAAACTTCGGTTTGGGCCTTAGCCTCACTTTTGCCAAAAAAAGGTTCAACATGCTACACGATACAGAATTTGAACTATTTCGGGACAGCTATCGCAGGTTCTTAAAAGAACAGGTTGCTCCGTATTATGAACAATGGGAACACGAAGGCCTCATCCCACGTGATCTATGGCTTCGTCTTGGGGAAAATGGTTTTTTGTGTGTCGATGTGCCTGAGGAATATGGCGGCTATGGCGCTCCTGTTCATTACTCCCTCATGCTGGTTCAAGAAACTGCTCAAGCTGGCTTTGCGTCTTTGGCAGTTGCCATTGGTGGGCAAAATGAGCTGGTCTCTCCTTATCTACAAAATATTGGATCTGAAGAGCAAAAACGTTATTGGCTACCCAAAATGGTGACAGGTGAAGTCGTCACTGCAATTGCCATGACAGAGGCCAATGCTGGTTCAGACTTACAGGCTATACGCACTCAGGCCATTTTAGAAAATGACCAATATCGTGTGAATGGTTCAAAAACATTTATATCAAATGGCTTGCATGCCGACCTGATTGTTCTTGTAGCAAAAACCGATCCGCAAGCCAAAGCAAAAGGCATTTCGATTTTTTTAGTGGATGCTGCATTAGACGGCGTTAAAAAAGGTCGCTCTTTACAAAAAATCGGACTCCATGCCCAAGATACAGCCGAACTATTTTTTGATGATGTTTGTGTGCCTGCAACTCAGCGTTTGGGTGAAGAAGGACAAGGCTTTGCTTATTTAATGCAAGAGTTACCGCGTGAGCGTTTAAGCATTTCCATGATGGCTTTGGGGTCGATTTTAGGCGCCATCGAACTGACCAAAGACTATGTACTGGAGCGTAAAGCTTTCGGACAACCTTTAAGTCAAATGCAAAACACACGCTTTGTGCTGGCAAACGCGCAAATCAAAGCGAAAGCCGCCCAAGCCTTTGTAGATCAATGTGCGGCGCTGTATCAACAACACCAGTTAAGCGTGACTCAAGTTGCCGCACTGAAATGCTTTATTACCGATGTCCAATGTGAAGTGATTGACCAATTACTTCAGCTTTTCGGTGGCTACGGTTACATGCAGGAATACCCGATTTCACGCTTTTTTGTAGATGCGCGGGTACAAAAAATTTATGGGGGAACCAATGAAATTATGAAGGAAATCGTGGCCCGAGAACTGCTCGGAAAATAATTCGATTTAAAAACCGAATAAGACAGACACAACAACTATGCCTTGTTGAAAACAAAAAATGTTATTTCAGGAAGAAATGCTATGTCGAAATTATGGATGTACTCTACCCTTATGCTCTCAGGCTCGGTCTGGGCTGGCAGTTTTATTGATAATAGTTCAGTAGAACTCACCACACGAAATTTTTATTTTGACCGCGACTACCAAGAACAATCCGCTTACCCTGCTGCCAAGGACTGGACACAAGGGTTTATTCTTAAAGCCAATTCAGGCTATACCGAAGGAACCGTTGGTTTTGGGCTGGATGTACTTGCAACGGCAGGCTTTAAACTGGATGCCAGCGCAAAATACGCAGGTACAGGAAACTTACCTAGAGACACGCGTACCAATGAGCCTGCTGACTCTTATGGAGAAATTGGCGTCACAGCAAAAGCTAAAATGAGCCAGACCGAGCTACGCATCGGTACATTAATGCCAATGAACCCTGTTTTAGTGGCTTCACCTGCTCGTTTGCTTCCTCAAACCTATCGAGGAATTTCACTCACCAGTAAAGATATTAAAGATTTTGATTTACAGGCAGCTTACCTCGATAAAGTGAATCATCGTGATTCGACCAACTATGAAAAAATTAAAATTTCAGGCGTAAATGGACGATTTAAAAGTGCTGAAACTGATGGGCTTTATTACTTAGGTGGAAACTATCAGTTTAATCCTGCACTAAAACTCACCGCTTTTTACATGGATGTTGATAATCTTTATAACCAAACTATGGTCGGTGCATTACACCAATATAAAATTAATGATACGTCCAATCTGAGTTCACAATTACGCTACTACCGCAGCCGAGACGACGGACAAGCAAAAGCAGGCTTAGTCGATAATGACCTTTACCATGCGCATTTCGAACTCAAACATCAAAACCATAAGTTTATTTTTGGAACTTTCCAACATCACGGCGATACCGCTTTCCCGTATTTGACTGGTGGTGAAACTGGACTCCTTATTGATACATGGCCGGGCGAGTTTTTAAACCCAAAAGAAAAGGCCTATAGCTTCCGTTATGAATATGACTTTAAAGATTTTGTACCGGGTTTACGTTTTATGACCCGTTACACCACAGGTCACAATATTTATGCACCTAACTTAGGCGGAACTAATCTAAAAGAGCGAGAAACAGACTTTGATTTAGGCTACACCGTTCAAAGTGGCTGGTTAAAAAATTTAGGTCTACGCGCGCGCTATGCCATTTATGACAACAACATGCTCTCTACAGCCAATATCAAACCTGTAAACGAAACCCGTCTCAACATCGACTACACATGGAAATTTAAATAATTCAAAACAGGAGGTTCTATTACACATAGAACCTCTTTTTATTTTCGGGAAATAAATAATTCAGCATGGACCCTTCATTATGGATCAAAAAACTTTAGAACACTTACCGCCCATTCATCACCATTTGGGTGGACACAATATCCATTGGAATGACCAAAACACTGAACTTAACATCCACTACACAGCGCTAGAAAGCTTTACCAATCCACGCGGCACCGTTGAAGGCGGCATGATCTGCGCCATGCTCGACGATGTGATGGGACTTTTTGCATTTCTCGCCAATGACCGTAAACCAGCTACTACCATTAACTTAACGATGGATTTTTTAAGGCCCTGTGCTGTGGGCGAAGTCATTACAAAATGCCGATTCATTAAACAAGGCAAAACCGTACTGAATCTCGAAAGTGAAGCTTGGCAAAACAACAAAATGATTGCACGAAGCACAGCTAATTTTCTGGTTTTAGATTAATTACGACCATTCATTCAATAAGGATATGAATAAATGAATTACACCAATAATAAACGAATTTTGACTCACTCTGCTTTAGTACTTACCATGCTTGGTTCTTTGGCAGGCTGTGGAAGTGATAATGATGACACATCGGCTCCTTCTACAAACAAACCACCACAGTTATCTCCTGCTGTTGGCGTAAAAATGACAGAAAGCTGTACGGACTTACTCGGATTTCAATACAACAATACCGTTATTAGCTCAGCTACCCTTCAAGAAGCAGGCACATTGACTGTCGCCAACAAACCGATTGGCGCTCATTGTTTGGTTAAAGGTTATATGGATCAACGGGTAAGCCCTGTTGATGGACAAACTTATCAAATTGGTTTTGAAATGCGCTTACCAATAGACTGGAACGGCCGTTTTCTCTATCAAGGCAATGGCGGAACCGATGGTAATTTAGTCCCTGCAACAGGTCAGGTTGGTAGCGGTGGCCCACTCACCAATGCCCTGCATGATGGTTTTGCGGTTATTTCCTCTGATGCCGGACATAATGCCTCACAAAATCCAATGTTCGGTTTAGACCCTCAAGCCAGAATTAACTACGGCTACGGAGCCATTACCAAACTCACGCCTATGGCAAAAAACCTAATTAAAGCCGCATATGGTAAATTGCCAGACCGCTCCTATGCAGGTGGTACATCGAACGGCGGACGTCATGCCATGATTGCAGCAACTCGTTTGGGCGACCAATATGATGGAATTTTAGCAAGTACACCAGGTTTTCACTTACCTCGTGCAGCCGCGACTCAACTCTACACCGCACAACAGCTTCGTCGTGTCGCAACAGATGAAAATGACTTAAATACCGCCCTGACCCTTTCAGAGCGTAAAGTTTTAGCAAAAGCGATTTTAGATCGATGCGATGCTTTAGACGGTGTTGCAGATGGACTGGTTCAAGACGTTGAGGCTTGCCGTACAGCTTTTGATATTCACAAAGATGTACCCGTTTGCTCAAGCACAAGAGATGGCACCTGCCTAAGCACCGAACAAATTGATGTATTAGCCAACATTTACCGTGGTCCTGCAAATTCGGCTGGACAAGCCCTTTATGCAACCCAGCCTTTCGACCCCGGTTTAGTGGGAAGCAACTGGGCAAGCTGGAAATTCGAATCTTCGGTGGGAACAGCACGTGACCCCGTTGCAGTCGGCATTCTTTTTCAGGTTCCACCAGACCCAACTGTGACTCAAAACTCTAGACAATTTGCCTTTAATTTTAACTTCGATACCGACTATCCAAAACTCTCGGCAACCAATGATGTGTATACCGAAAGTTCGATGTCATTCATGATGCCACCTGACGAACTTAATCTAGATAAACTTCGTAATCACGGTGGAAAAATGATTGTGGTACAAGGCACAGCAGATGGCGTTTTCTCTGTGGATGACACCCAAAATTGGTACGATCAACTGCTACAACACTATAAAAATGATGCGAAAGGTACAGCACTCGAATTTGCACGTTTCTTTAGAGTTCCAGGCATGAACCATACCCGTGATGGCATTGCGACCGACCAATTTGATGCATTGACTGCTTTAGTTAATTGGGTGGAATATGGGCAAGCACCTGACAAAATCATTGCGACTGCACGCGGCGCAGGTAATCCGAGTGGTCAAGTGAATACTGAACTTCCACTAGACTGGGCACCAGACCGCACTCGTCCACTTTGCCCTTACCCACTGATTGCTCGTTACAACGGTCAAGGTGATAGCGAAAAAGCTGAAAACTTTAGCTGTAAATAGCACCCTAAAAATTAAAAGAGAGCTGACCTAGGCTCTTTTTTTATTTTACTAAGTATCACTATTGAATCATTATCAAATGATATTTCATCCAATGCCTACATCGCTGCTAAGATAACACCGAAAACTAAAAACTCATTTCGTTATGCAAAATCAGACTGCTCCCAATCTCCCCTCTACACAACTTGGAAAAGCACTGCTTTGTCTTATGACATCGGCATTATTATTTTCCATTATGGGAGTGTGCATTCGTTTTGCTTCGCAAACGGTAGACAACGCGACCGTCGTGTTTTTTAGAAATGCAGTCGGCTTATTTATTTTTATTCCGATGCTCTTTAAACAGGGTCTAGATTTTATTAAAACCGATAAACTCTGGATGCACACGTGGCGAAGTCTAGTTGGGTTAGCCGCCATGTATGGTTTTTTCTATGCAATTGCGAACTTAAAACTATCAAACGCTATGGTTTTTAGTTATTCATCTCCTATCTTTATTCCACTGATTGCATGGCTTTTCTTAAAAGAAAAAATTACCAAATCGATGATTTTTGCCGCTGTGATTGGTCTCATTGGGGTTTTATTTGTCGCTAAACCCGACCAAGGTCTATTTAACGCATTATCTTTTATTGGCTTGGGCGCCTGCTTTTTATCAGCAATGGCCTTTGTCACTGTAAGAGCTTTAACCAGTACAGAGCCGCCTGAGCGTATTGATTTTTACTTCTGTATTTTTGGTAGTTTAATTTCCTCTATTCCAATGTTCTGGCATTGGCGTATTTTCACTTGGCATGAACTAGCCCTGCTCATTGCCGCAGGACTTTTAGCAAACATTAGCCAACTGTTTATGTCTTATGCCTACAGCCTAGCCCCGGCAGGACAAATTGGCCCAATGAACTACATTGCTATTATTTTTGCAGGAATATGGGGATTTGTTTTTTGGCATGAATTACCGGATCTGTTTAGCATTATCGGTATATTTATTATTTTATTTGCCATTTTGCTCTGCAATCCATTTTTGCAGAAAAAGTTACTCTCTCGATTTAAATAACAAACAAACCTTAATCTAATTTAGGTACTGTATTCGATACTCATTTGGTGAAATGCCTGTCCAATGGCGATAGGCTTTTCGAAAGTTAGAAGTATCTGAAAAGCCAATTCTCTCAGCAATTTCATCTATGGTTAAAGTTGTCTCTCGCAAATATTCATCAGCAAGACGGCGCCGTGTTTCATCTAACAATTCTTGGTAAGTCAAATTAAACCCTGCCAAGCGTCGATGTAAAGTACGCTTTGACATATGTAAGCGTTCAGCCATTTCTTGAGCCGACGGAAAAAGCCCCGTTCCATCCAATAATATTAAACGAATCGTTTTCACAAGCTCAGGCTCTTCAAGTTCAGCAGCACCTAGCATCCGCTCACAAAACGACTTACACATATCAGCAGTAATCGGGTTAGCATTTGGGCAAGGTACATCGAGCCACTTTAAATCAAAGTGCCATTGCATGACCACAGCATTAAACTGAACGGGACAATGAAAAACTTTTTCATATTCTTCTGCATAGTCAGGCGCTGGATAGGGCAACAAAAGCTTCTTGGCTTGAAACGGTCCTTCAAGCACCCGTTCAATTAAGGTTTGCATGGAGCTAAACCAAAACTCGCACACCAAAGGCAGAAGTTTACCCAGTGCAATAATGTCCTGCCCTTCAAAAACGGCAACATCATCTCGAATATAAAAAGACTTCTTTAAAATAGGCCCTGCAAGCTTAATATGTCGAATGCCAAGCTCGACTGCTTGTCTAAAATTACGCGAAGAATATAACGCATAGCCATACACTCCAAAATCTGACAGTCGCTGCTTTTGCCCTGCGCGCAGACCAATGAGTGGATCATTTGATAGCTTTTGAATATTTTGAAATAGCTGAATTTTTTGGACTTGAGAAATATATAAAGAAGGTTGATTTATAGCATCTGGCAAAATATTTGTGCCCGATAGAACTTCTACTATTGAATGACCTTGCAAGCCCATTTCATCAAATAAACTGGTTAAACCCAGCAAATATGTATTGGCTCCTAAGGATGTATTATCATAATTTCCTTCAATAACACTATTTGCATTTTTATAAAGATTTTTAGGCATTTAACTCACACCATCCCTAGAGTGACGTGCATAATGGCACTAAACTACCTCTTGTTGTCTCAATTTAACATCGACCATACAACGCTTCAAGCATAAAGTATGATAAGCAAAAGTATGGAAGGAATAATAATGGAACAGTCCACCTTAAAAGAATATAACGGCTCTGCCACTGAACATATGGAACTTATTTTTTCCAAACAACGCGCCAATTTTGAGGCAGATCCCTACCCAAGTCTTGAGTCACGCCGCACAAAACTGCATCAGCTTAAGAAACAAATTATTCGCTATCAAGATGCTTTAGCTACCGCGATTAATGCTGACTTTAGCTCAAGATCACTCGATGAATCTAAACTTTTAGATTTGCTTGGCTCTGTGTTGGAAGCCGATCATGCCATTCATCATTTACGCCGCTGGATGCGTCCAAGTAAACGCCGTACCGAGCTTTTATTTTTATCAAATCGTTTAAGTGTGCAATACCAACCTAAAGGTGTGGTGGGTGTCATTGTTCCTTGGAACTTCCCCGTTTATTTAGCACTTGGCCCACTCATTGCCGCGTTAGCTGCGGGCAACCGAGTTATGATTAAACTGCCGGAAATTACCCCAAATACTAATGCCATGCTACGACGCATGCTTGCCGAAGTTTTCAATGAAGATGAAGTGGCGGTTTTTGGTGAAGAAATTACAGATCCTGCTAGATTTACCACTTTGCCATTTAACCATATTGTATTTACTGGCTCTCCTGCCATTGGCAAAGTCGTCATGCGAGCAGCTGCTGAAAATTTGACTCCAGTTACTCTCGAATTAGGCGGAAAATCACCAGCAATTGTAAGCCGCAATTACCCGCTCGCTGATGCTGCAAAACGTATTACCCATGGTAAAGCAACAAACAGTGGTCAAATCTGTGTAGCGCCTGACTATGCATTGGTTCCAAAAGAAAGTATTGAGGAATTTGTAGATGCTGCGAAATCAAGCTTTATAAAAATGTTTGGTCAAAACATCACAAACAATGAAAATTACACATCGATTGTAAATGACCGCCATTTAAAACGTATTCAAGATATTTTGACCGATGCACAAGCAAAAGGTGCACGTGTTATTCCTTGTGATACTTACAGCTTTGACCAACAAGGTCGCAGAATGCCTGTACAGATTGTGCTGAATTGCACGCCAGACATGCGCATTATGAAAGAAGAACTTTTTGGCCCTATTTTACCTGTGGTTGCATATGATTCTTTAGATGATGCAATTACCTACGTGAAATCGGACGAACGACCTTTAGCACTTTATTGCTTTACACATAGTTCAGTAGAACGCGACCGAATTTTACGTGAAACTCATTCAGGTGGTGTGACCATCAATGACTGGGGTTGGCATGTAGTTAACCATGACGCTCCTTTTGGGGGTATCGGCAACTCAGGTATGGGGTCATATCATGGTGAAGAAGGTTTCCGTGAACTTTCACATGCAAAAACTGTATTTATCCGTCATCGATTTTTCCCGACCCAGCTTTTCCACCCTCCTTATGGAACATTCTTGCAAAAACTGGCAATTCGCTTTTTCTTGAAAAAAGGCGATCCAAATATTAAATAATAGATTATAAAAAAAGCCTCGTAATGAGGCTTTTTATTATTTTTTAAACAAATAAAATCACTACACTTTGTTTAAATATAATCAGCCTTTTGTGCTTTTAAAATATCAAGCTGCAACATCTTTTTCTTTTTATATTTATAGGCAATAAATAAACCAATAAACCAGATTGGTGAGCATTCAAGTGCAATTAAAGTGTCGTGATCTAAAGCTAAAATGACAATAGTAAATACTAAAAACAACATAGTCATCCATGCCATAAATAAACCACCAGGCATTTTATATTTTGATTGAATATGTAATTCTGGACTTTTCTTACGATAATAAATATATGACATCACAATCAGCATAAATGTAAAAATACATAAAATTGAAGTGAGCGCTGAAATAATCGTAAATGCCGTCATGACATTTGGAACAATAAATAAAATCGAGGTTCCCACTGTTACGCACGCCATTGAAAACACGAGTCCACGAATTGGAACTTTTCTTTTTGACAGCTTACTAAAGCTTTTAGGTGCATCGTTGTCTAATGCTAAACCGTATAACATACGACTGGTCGCAAAGATTCCACTGTTTGCAGAAGATAAAGCGGAAGTCGCAACAACAAAGTTAATTAAACCGGCTGCAATAGGTAAACCAACTAGAGTGAACATTTCTACAAAGGGACTTTTTTCCGGTGAAACTTTTGCCCAAGATGTAACTGCAATAATACAAACTAGTGCACCTACATAGAATAATAAAATACGTAAAGGAATAGAGTTGATGGCTTTTGGAAGTGAAGTATGCGGGTCTTTTGTTTCTGCGGCAGTTGTACCTACCAGCTCAATACCTACAAATGCAAAAATAGCAATTTGGAAGCCCGCCAAGAAACCTGTTACACCATATGGAAACATCGACTCTGTTTCAAATAAATGACTCACCGAAGCCTTGACCCCATTTGGAGAGGTAAATCCGGTACCAATTAAGTAAATACCCGCCAAAATAAATAAAATAATTGCGGTAATTTTGATGAGTGAGAACCAAAACTCCAGTTCACCAAACAAACGAACGGCCACAAAGTTGAGTATGGTTAATATGGCTAATGAAGTAAATGCAGGAATCCAAACGGGTAAATCAGGATACCAAAACTGCATGTACCCCCCGATCACAATTACATCGGCAATCGCTGTAATAATCCAGTTACACCAATAAGACCAACCGAGAAAAAAACCTGCCCATGGACCTAAATAAGCGGTTGCGAAATCGGCAAATGTTTTAAAGTTCGTATTTGCAAGCAATAACTCACCCATTGCTCGCATCACGAAGAAAAAGAAAAAGCCAATAATTAAATAGGTTAAAATAATTGAAGTACCGGAAACACTTAATGTTTTCCCGGAACCCATAAATAATCCGGTACCAATTGCACCGCCAATCGCAATCATTTGAATATGGCGATTTGTCAATGAGCGTTGCAATTTTTCCTCTTCTTGACCAGTCATATGTTGACTGCCAAGGAGGTCTCCTTCCAGGAACTGCTTTCCTTTATTATTACTCATGTAATATTAACTCCAATTTATAGCAACCGTTATAAATATGTTTTAATAATATGAGTTATGAGTTTCGCTTGAACCGAATAAATCATCCTACAAATATTATTAAAACCACTTATAATTTAGTAAATTCCATTTTTAAATCTTAAAATAGTTATTTAAAACAATAAAATATTAACCATAGAATTATCCCGTTATGCCTCATCATCTTAATCGATAAAAATGAACCTATAAGTCCCTTTCATTCTATTAAGATGATGTATATCCATATCAATTTTTTGACTCAGGGATAATATAGTATTCCACATGAAATTTGGTGAGTTATGAAAACTCACTGCCTAATTAACCACCATTTGCAAATACTGGGTATTTTCCGATCTATTTGCTGCTTTTGGTTTTGAATCCTGTTTAACATTAATACTCAAGACGCGGACTAATGCTCCATTTTCAACGTTCAGTTCTTGAGCCTGTTCGGCGCTTAGCTGTAGTTGTTCCTGATAAGGTGAGCTGTACACCACAATTGCCCGATAGTTTTCATAATCGTCATTAGCAACAATATAAGGCTCATCGCCTAAATTTAGACGAGTAGAGTCTACAACTTTGACTGCTAAAATCTGACTTTCTTTAATAGCGCGTAAATTTTCGATATCTGCCTGTAGCGTCGCGCCACCGTCAAAAATATCTATATAACCTTTATAACGAAGCCCTTCTTCAAGTAAAAGGTTGTAGGCTGGTCGAGTATTTGGATGAACCATACCAATTGCCGCTTTAGCATCGTCTGGCAACATATCGACATAGAGCGGATGTCTCGGCATCAGCTCGGCAATAAAAGCCTTTTGCCCTATTCCGCTTAAATAGTCCGCTTTGGTAAATTCAATATTAAAAAATTTATGGCCTACCGCATTCCAAAATGGTGATTGCCCATTTGCATCGGAATAACCACGCATTTCGGCAACAATGGTTTCTTCGAAATATTGACGAAATGCAGACAAGAACAAGAATCGTACTTTAGATAAAAATTTACCATTTTTATTTAAACGGTAGTCTGGATCTAAAAATAACGTACAAAGCTCGCTACAGTTGGTGTGGTCATTACTCAAATACAAAGTTGGTAAAGCGTTATAGACACTTAAAGGTTCCGAGGCATGCACTTGGGTGCCTACATGGAAATTGTACCAAGGCTCTTTTAAACCAAGCGCAACTTCAATACCGCAAACACCCACAACCTTATTCAGGTCGGTATCTTCTAAAACAAATAAATAAACCTGATCTGCTTTTGGTAATTCACCTGCTACTGTTTTACAAGCCCGTTCAATACGTGCAGCCAATTTTTCCATATTTGGCTGCAAAGATGTCAAACCAAAACCCGCTTTTTGAGCCAAAAGGTAAAGATCATTAACATCCTTAGGTTCAATGTAGCGAATAATCATCATGCTGCTTGTTCATCCTTTTGAATTTCTACAAAGCGAGCAATTGCACGTTCAAAACGTTTTAGACCTTCATCAATATCAGCAAAAGGAATAATTAACGATGGTGTAAAACGGACAACATTTGGACCAGCAATCAGACTTAATAAACCTTCCTCACCCGCAAGGTTATTAATATCTTTTGCTTTACCTGCAAATTTATCTTTTAAAACACAACCAAGAAGTAAACCTTCGCCACGAATTTTTTTAAAGACTTCGTATTTTTCATTTAATTGATTTAAAGCATTTTTATAGTAATCATGACGCTCTTTAACGCCATTAAGTACTTCTGGTGTATTAATAAACTCAAAGACTGCACCTGCAACTGCACTTGCCAGCGGGTTACCACCATAAGTCGTACCGTGTGTACCCACTGAAAAATGCGGCGCAAATTTATCAGTTGTTAACATTGCACCGACAGGGAAACCACCGCCCAATGCTTTTGCAGTAGTAAGCACATCTGGTGTAACACCGTAGTTCATGTAAGCATAAAGTGCACCTGTACGGCCGACACCTGTTTGCACTTCATCAAAAATAAGTAAGGCACCAAACTGATCACACAATGCACGTAAACCTTTTAAAAATTCGATATCAGCAGGAATTACCCCGCCCTCACCTTGTACAGGCTCTACAATTACTGCACAGGTTTGCTCATTAATAACTGCTTTAGCTGCTTCTAAATCATTATAAGCAACATGGCTAATGCCGTTTGGAAGTGGTGCAAAGTCTTGTGAATATTTTGGCTGACCACCAGCCGAAACGGTAAATAAAGTACGGCCGTGGAACGCGTTGTTAAATGCCACAATACCGCTTTTACCTGCGACACCGCTGTCGAGTCCAACTTTACGAGCAAGCTTTAATGCTGCTTCATTTGCTTCTGCACCTGAGTTACAGAAGAAT
>NZ_JFWX01000021.1:0-72978 GCF_000588095.1 Acinetobacter sp. 1130196
TAATATTTACCTGCAGAACTGCGTAAAACGTTGACCTATGACCGTGGACGCGAGATGTCAGAACATAAAATACTCGAAGAAGATTTAGGCATAGATGTATATTTCTGTGACCCACATTCACCTTGGCAAAAAGGCACATGCGAAAATATGAATGGTTTAATTAGGCAATATTTACCTAAAGGGATTGATTTAAATCAGGCAGATCAGCATTATTTAAATCAAGTTGCCATGTCACTGAATACTCGTCCTAGAAAGGCGTTAGATTGGCTTACACCATTAGAGAAATTTGCTCAGCTTGTTGATTATCATATGGCTTTTGAAACTGTCGCACCTCATGTTTGAATTCGCCATAAGTTTATTTACTCACTAATTAAAAAGTGAAATATATACCACCTTACGAAAATAATATTTATGAATTTCCTCATCATTTAATATTTTTATCCTATTTAAATTTTATATTCATTGTATAAGTCTTTTAATTTATATGAATCTTCTTCCAGATTTCAGTTCGCCAATCTAATCCCTTTTGAATAGGTTCAGGCCAATCATTTGAAGTTGATATTTCAACCGTATCATCGGGATATAAGTGAGCTGCTAAATATTTTTTGCCTTTTAACTGCTCTTTGGTAATAATGACTATATTTTTTGAAGTATGTACTTCCCCTGTGTTTGCATCTTTCCATGTAATTGTTTGTGGTCCCAATTTTACTGGTTCTGAACTCATCCCCCCACCAAAACCAGCTCCAATTTCATAACCATTTAATGTCACGTCATAGCTTGTATAAGCAGGATTATAGTTAAAAGATGTGGTTCCCATATAATAAGTTGCATTTGGACCAAAACTAGCGCAACCAGCCATACTTAACATCAAGCTCATAGGCAATAGTAATATTTTCTTTAAAACCATAGTATTTAATCTCTTTACCGTCTGAATTGGTCTAATAAGCTAAGACCTTTTTCAGTTGGCATAGGCCAGTTATTTGAAATCGTTATTTCTACGGTATCATCAGGATAAAGATGTACAGCTAAATACTTTTTACCTTTTAACTGTTCTTTTGTGATAGTCACTTGATTTTTAGCAGTATGTTTTTCACCTGTGCTTGCATTTTTCCATGTAATGACTTGTTCTCCTACTTTAATTGAACTAGTAAGGGTTGCATTCCCAAATCCACCTCCAATTTCAGAACCATTCATCTTAACCATATAACTATTATATGAAGGATCATAATTAAAGGATGTTGTACCCATATAATAAGTCGCATTTGGACCAAGGCTAACACAACCTACAAGACTAAATATCAAACCAAGTATTAAAAATAATCTATTCGACCGTTGCATTTTATTCATCATAAAATTTATTAGCTCGCATTTGCTACAAGTTGGACCATCACTTCATCCATAGATATTTTTTTATCTTTTAAGCGTTCTAGTTTTTGATTTAACCCTTTATCTGTTAAAAAGTTTTCTTTATAAATCAATTTTAAACAAATAAAATTTAAAATATCTCGTGTACCAAATAAGTTATACGCTCTAGCCTCAGGAATAGATTTAATAACAAATTGATATAATTCATTATCTGTCATATCACTAATAAGAAATTCATTATTGAGTTTTAAATAATAAATAAGATTATCAGGGAAAGTTGCCTCAACCATCATTTCTTCTTGTTCAACGGTAAAATGTAAAGGAACTTGCACATAAGGTAATTGTTCAACCCGTTCGTTTATTCCCCAAATTACTTGAAGTTTTCCTAACCTATCCCAATACCACCAACTTTGAAGAGGAGTAAGTAAGTCTTCAATCTGCTGAGCATTAAATACAGGCCCTTCGACATACAAAGTTTTATTTTCTTTATGGCCAACCAAGGTAGCTAAGATTACAGGGTCCCAAAATGCCAAAAACATTTCGAGTCCACCTTCAAATTTTACTTCTAAAAATTTTCGTAGGTGGTCAAACAAATAATTGAAGGACAAAGGGCTTACTATAATTGTCATGCGAGGCGTGCCTGCAATATTTTGTTGTATCCATTGCCATTCTTGTGATGAAAAATCTTGAGGGAGTTGAAGTAAATGAGGAGACACCGCTTTTGCTTCCTCACCACTCGCTTCTAACAAAAGGCATTTTTGACGTAGGTGCTCAAATTTCTTTAAGAAACTATTATCTTGTGCAGCATCTGCAAGTGTAAAAACGTTTAATCCAACTTCTGCTAAAGAGTGTTGCTGGAATGTTTTAAAAAATGTCTGAAGCGGTAATTTAGCAGCCATTTATTGACCATCTCCTTTGTTTATAAATGCACCTTTTTGTGCTGCTCGTCTCGCCAAACATTCCCAACACACGTTATTTGGAAAAATCGGTAAGGTCGGTGCTTCACTTGCTCCAGTTGTAAAAAGATGCTGACCAGCTTTAGCTGTAAATTTTTGCGGAGTAATTACTGTTACACCTGATGCATCAATTCTTAGTGCACTCTCTTTAGCCCTTAAGACAATTTCTTTAGGACTATTGATTTCAACTTTTCCTTCTGATGAAGTAATTTTGATATCTAATCTTGCAGATGCATCTAGTACATTATCTTGAGCCTGAATATCAAACTTACCTTTAGCAGCATAAATTTTTAAATCTTCTTGTCCTGCAAATAAGCTTACTTTTTTCTTCGCATTTAAAATTAGATTTTCATCTGTACTTGTATTAATAGATTTTCCACTACCAAGCGTAATGCTTTCAGATGCTTGAATATGGATATCTTTTCCTGATGTTAAACCAATACTTTCAGGAGCAGCTAAAAGTATGAGTGCATCTTTCATGGCTTTTAGGTCTTTCCATTGAGATTCTATTTTTTTGATATAGATCTCAACATTTTGAAGCATATCTGCTGCCTCAGCTTGCTGCTTACCTGCATATTCAGATAAAGCTTTCATACGCTCCAAGCCCTCGGAAAGATTTTCAATCGCTTCCTTTGCTTCGAGTTGTGTTTTTTGAGCACCCGGTTGAATGAAAGTTGAAACATATAGTCCTTTACTACGAATCGCACCAGATAAATCAGACCTTAATTCAAATCCCTGACCTCTTCCATCACTTTCAGCCTGCTCTTTAGGATGACTTAAATTACCTAAATTTAATTGACTTGCCCCATGACTACTATGGAGCTGAGTACTAATTTGCCCAGTCGTATCATCAAACCGAAGTTGGTTAAAACCAGACCCACTTACTTCTTTAGTACGAATACCACTTAACTTTTTGGTATCCGGTAGCTGGCCTTTAATATCAAATTTGGTAGGTGACCGTTGCCCTTCATGGACTCGCCCTGTAACAAATGGACGGTCAATATTTCCATCAAAAAAGTCAATTACGACGATTTCACCCACTCGTGGCAAAAAGCGTGCACCGTATCCTTCCCCTGCCCATGGCGTTAATACATCTACCCAAGCCGAGTCAGTATCATTGTCATTGCTTCCTGCACCTCCATCATGTTGATGGTCATCGGTACGGGTGAATAAAAAACGAACCTTGATACGCCCCCATTCATCTACATGAATTTCTTCTCCATCTAAACCCACTACTTTGGCCCGTTGCACATGGGCCGAGGGACGATGTATTAATGGGTCAAACTCTGGAACAATATCGATATAGCGGCGTACAACCATGAGTTCATTGGCTTGACGTTCTTGCGCTCGATCATGACTGACTTGCCAATGGCTCAAACTTAATAGTTGTTCAACTTGATCACGTATATCTTTTGGTAAATTGTTCTGGTTATAAAACCGCTTACTTAAAATCAAAAACTCTTTATCAGAACTTTCATGATTTCTTTCAAGTTCAGGATGTTCATTTAACTTGAACCAATAACCAACTTGAGCATCTCGTACGCTGCTTCGAGCAATAAAATACTTTGCCTGCAAAGCTTGATATTGATTTAATTGTTTATTTAGTTTTTCAATCTGACTATTGCTTGAAGTGGTTGCCTGATCTTCTCCGTTCAAGTCCGTAATCCAAGCAGGTGCAATTGTCCATGCCTGTTCAAGACTTAAACTTTCATTATCACGTTGTGAACTATGCTGATGTGCGCTTAAAACACTTCCACTTGCATCTTCTTGACTTAAGTTATCTGCTTGCCAACGTTGAAGATGGATTGCCGTGGGCTGCAGCTGTCTTTGTGCAATAAAACTGGTAATACTGTCATTTTGTTCAGTTGCATCGCTTCTATGATAGCGAATAGCTCGACGCTCTAAGACTTTATATTCATTATTATGATCAATAAGGCGTAGTTTTTGAGGCTCAATCGTCTGGCTATTACTCAAGACCATAGACTCTGATTCATCAATTAACCAGTTGATACCCTCTTCCCGCATGAGACGGGTTAAATACGCATAATCACTTTCATTCGACTGCATAGAAAAAGGTCGAATATCATAATTCTTAGTTAAGCCACTGCTATCTAGTTGTAAGCTTGCGGCAAATAAAGAACTTTTGTTTTGCCACTCTTTAAAAATAATCTCAATAATTTCTACTGCACTTTTATTCATAAACACCCGACTATTACGTCGTTTGTGCCATAAACTGGTCGCATCTTGCATAGTCAGTTTATATAAACAAAGTGCGCCATCACTTTGCCCTTGACTCGCCCCTATGATAATTCCTGTCGTTCTAAATAATTTGCCTGAATCTGTTACTTGTTCTACGGCAACTTGGCATCCAATAAATTGTTTTAAAGAAATATAAGGGTTTATTGATAAGCAAATAAGCTCAGCAGAAAGCCCTTCATTTATAGAATGAAAGCCATCAATACGTTGTAAAAAAACCTGATTATTTATTTCAGGATTAGTAAAATAAATATGTAGAGCCCGTTTTTGTGAAGCAAAACCAATTTTATCTAAGAAATCAAAAATATTATTTAACATTGTTATTTTAACCACAAATTAACTTACTCATATTAACAAACAGATACAAAACCATCAAACAAGTAAACATGCGAATTTTTAGTAAATTTTAATAAAATCAAAGATATAAATATAATAATATTTTTGTATTAAAAAGTTATCTTAAATAAATTATTTCACTTTATTGAATAAATATTCTGCAATATTTTTATTATTAATTAAAAATAAAATATTATTAAAATTTTACTTAATAATATTCATTTCAAAAACATAAATGCTTCTATCGTCAAATCAATTTGGCCTCTAAAACCGCTCCGACTATGATGAAACAGTGACTTTTACTTAAAATTTATAGTTGCGCGACCTGTCTGTGTATTTATCATCGTTTAGAACGCCAATACTCCCCAAAACTCATGCAGAAGCTTGGAAGGTTAAGTCTACAAAGCCCAGAAGTGCCGCGTGATTTTGTAAAAACCATGCTGCGTACGATGCAGCAGTGCCAGTCATGAAGTTACAAGTTTTTTTAAAGCAAATCGGCAAGATTCCTGATTTCTTCCATCACCGCCTTACACGCAGGCGTTAAATAGCCATGTTTAGAAATAGACAAAGAAATATAACGCTTGAGCGCGGGGTTAATAATTTTTGCAGCTTGAATTGGAGTGTATTGGCTAGCTTTCTTTAACGCTTGCGGCCCCAGCATGGTATACATGCGAGACTCGGAAACCAAATGGGTTTGTAAACTAATCGAATCGGCTTCAAACACAATATTCAGCTCTACCCCATTTTCATAAGCCATGTGGTCTAAAAAATTGCGCCAGTTACTTGGCCTGCAAAACGTGACCAGCGGTAACTGGCTTATCTTTTTAAAGTCGACTTCATTTTCACGAGTTAACACATCTCCTTCACAGCCGACCAAATAGGTATCGGCTTGGGTAAGGTAAACATCGCCCTGTTTAGGCGTTGGGTTAAAGCGATAGAGTATGGCTAAATCGACGCTGCCATCTTCTAGCCATTTTTCTAAATGCACGCCTTGCCCTTCACGTACTGAAAGTTTAATTAGGGGATATTTCTCTTGAAGCACTTTATACAAAGTCGATAACAACGGATGTGCTGTAGACGGTAAGCTAGCTATGCGCACCGTACCAATTGGGGTGTCGGTCGAGTGCAAAATTTCATTATTCAGTTGGTCGGTTACGTTCAGCCATGAACGAATTTTAGGAAGTAAATGCTGGCCTAAATCGGTGAGTTCTACGCCGCGTCCAGTTCGGTTAAATAAACGTCCGCCACATTGGGCCTCAAGCTCGTTCATTTGCCGACTGATTTGCGGTTGGTTGGTGTTATGCAGCATCGCGACTTTACTTAAGCTACCGAGTTCCACCGCATCTAAAAATATTTTCCATAATTCATAATTCATCGATTCTTCCTAAATCGTAAATAGGCAGCATTTTGAGCCATACATTTTCAGTATAACTGAAATTCAAGAATTGGTAATTCCTACATAGCTCACCTATTTCTATACTCCAATCATGTTCTCTACAACACGATTTAAGTCAGATTAAGAACCAGAGAATATTTAATTACACTGTATAGGAAGTACGATTATGAGTTTAGATTTACGTGGATTAACCCCAGCACCTGTGACTCCTTTTACCCGTGACGGACAAGTAGACCATGATGCAATTCAACGTTTAGGTTCATGGTTAGGCAGTATTGATGGTGTGAAAGGCTTGGTTGTTCTTGGGCATGCAGGTGAAGGAACATTCTTGTCGCAAAAAGAACAAATGCAGGTCATCGAAAGCTTTGTTAAATCGGTAGATGACAAAATTCCGGTAATCGCAGGGATTACGCTCGAAGGTACTTCGGTTGCAGCAGAAGAAGCAAAACGTGCAGTGAGTGCAGGTGCTTCAGCAGGTTTGATTTACCCTTCACATGGCTGGTTGCGTTTTGGCTATCAAAAAGGCGCACCACAAGACCGCTATAAAGCGATTTATGAAGAAAGTGGTTTGCCATCTATTTTATTCCAATATCCAGATGCAACGAAGGCCACTTACGACCTAGACACTCTACTTGATATTTCTGCACAGCCGGGCGTATTTGCCATGAAAAATGGTGTGCGTAACATGCGCCGCTGGGATGTCGAAATTCCGATTATTCGCCGTGAACGTCCAGACTTACAGGTGTTGACGTGCCACGATGAATATTTGCTTCACACCATGTTTGATGTAGACGGCGCTTTGGTTGGCTACGGCAATATTGCCCCTGAACTATTAATTGAAATGATTAAAGCAGGTAAAGCCAAAGATTACGCCAAAGCACGTGCGATTCACGACCAATTATTACCAGTGACTCGCAATGTTTATCACCGCGGTTCACACATGGAAGGAACAGTCGCACTTAAACATGCACTGGTTGCTCGCGGAATTTTGGACCATGCCACTGTGCGTTCACCTCTGCTTCCACTAGCAGATGGTGCTGAGCAAGAAATTCATGATGCAATGCGTCAAGCCGGAATTGGCAAGGTCGATTTAACCCAAGCCGTTGCTTAAATTCCATTCGGGCTAGCATATACGCTAGCCTTTTTTTCCTGTACGCTGCCTGAGGCCAAACATCGGGCATGTCTCTTAAAAACAATAATAAAAAGCATGCAAACTGTGGTGAACAGGTAGTGCGAAATAGAACAACAAAACTACGAGGAATGTAGTGATAAGGAGATATAAGATGACAAATCTAGCGGATGTAGAACAAATTAGTCATCATCAAAAAAATGCGGAAATTATTGCAAGACTCGAACGGCTACCCGTCACCGGACGATTGCAATTTATGCGAATTACCATCGGTATCGCGACCTTTTTTGACGCTTATACTGTTCTTGCGATTGCCTTTGCTTTACCCCAACTCATTACCGAATGGCACCTCACGCCTGCCTATGTCGGTGCGATCATTGCCGCGGGCTATGTCGGGCAACTGGTCGGTGCGATCTTTTTTGGTTCTCTTGCCGAAAAAGTCGGTCGTTTAAAAGTGCTGTCTTTTACCATTTTACTGTTTGTGGCAATGGATATTTCTTGTCTGTTTGCGTGGAGCGGAATGTCGCTGTTAATTTTCCGTTTCTTACAAGGCGTTGGTACAGGTGGCGAAGTGCCTGTTGCGAGTGCCTATATTAATGAGTTTATTGGTGCAGAAAAGCGCGGTAAGTTTTTCTTGCTCTATGAAGTTTTATTTCCACTCGGTCTTATGTTTGCAGGTATGGCAGCGTTTTTCCTGATGCCAATTTACGGCTGGGAAGTCATGTTTATTGTGGGCTTAATTCCATCAATCTTGGTCATTCCTTTACGGTTTTTCTTACCTGAGTCACCGCGTTGGCTTGCCTCAAAAGGTCGTTTTAAAGAAGCCGATCAAGTCGTCAAAAGCTTTGAAGACGGTGCCATCAAAAGCGGTAAAACTTTGGCTGAACCTGTGGTTAAAGAAATTAACCCGCAAGGCATGGCAAAAACCGACTGGCGCGAGCTATTCCGTGGTATTTACCGTAAACGTACCTTTACCCTGTGGGGCATGTGGTTTTGCGTATACATGGTGAACAATGCCATGGTGACTTGGCTGCCATCTCTCTACAAACAACACTTTGGTCTGTCGCTGCAAACCAGTTTGGGTTATGGCTGGATTACTTCGGGCGTAGGTGTGATTGCTTCTATTATCTGTGCGTTAATGATTGATAAAGTCGGTCGCCGCCCTTGGTACAGTGCAGCATTTTTCTTGGCGATTATTCCACTCATGAGCCTTTCGATTTTAGGCGCAAAATCGGCCATGCAAGTGGTGATTTTAGCAACGCTGAGTTATGCCATTTTGCAGACTATTTCATTCTCTTTATATCTTTACGCTGCCGAACTTTACCCAACTCGCCTCCGTGCGATGGGCATTGGTTTTAGTACTGCTTGGCTTCGTGCTGGCTCTGCAATTGGGCCTGTGATGGTGGGCCTCGTGGTTGGTGGCTATGGCATTCAATATGTGTTTAGTGTGCTGGCTGTTGTGGCACTCGTTGGTGGTCTGGTGACATTCTTGTTTGCCATTGAAACCAAAGGCCAAGTGCTCGAAAAACTATCTCCTTAATTCATCCATTTCATAAAAAAGCTTGCCTAACCTCAGCGTTAGGCAAAGGGCTTATTCATGCTTAAAAAAGGAATTTAAAATGAATAAATATTTGCTATGGGGCTGTATCGGTTTAGGCAGCGTGAGCAATGCTTATGCAGAGCTTCCTCAAGAATTTGGCAAGTTAGAATTAAAACTCAACACCCGTTACTGGAACGATGAAGGCACCGCCCACCCCACGCTTGCGAACCCTTCGCCTTCGTCGAGTGAATATGAGCAAAGTGCCTTAGGCCTGGAGTTAAATTATCAGTCACCTTACTTGTGGGACTGGCTTGGGGTAGATGGTTCAATCTATGCAGTCACCAAGTTATTTGACTCTGGCAAGCCTAGTGCTCAGCTTTTAGAAGTCGAAAATAACGGCAAGCTTGATCAAAACTTTGCAACTTTAGGGCAGCTCTACATCAAAGCAAAACTCGGCGACAAAGGTGAAATTAAGTTAGGCCGCCAGTTGTACGATTCGCTGTTGCTTAAAAGCACCAACAACCGCGCGGTACCCGACACTTTTTCGGGGGCGAGTGGTCAGTTTCAGCTGAATGATCAGCTACAGACTTACATCGCCTACTATGATCGCTGGAAACCGCGCAGCATGGACTCATTTGAAAAACTGGTGACTGAAAATGACGAGCGAATTGATTATGTCGGTTTGCTTGGTGCCAAGTATCAATACAAAAACTGGAGCGTGAATGCCGAATATTTAAATAGCAAAGATTATTTAAAAAAGTACGGGGCGATTGCTCAATATAAATTGCCTCTGCATAGCCTTGTGTGGACATTCAACACGGGTGCTTTTTTCTCGCGTGATGATGGCAAGCTGTTTAAATGCAGTGCCGAGTCCGAGCTGGACTGTGTCAAAGGCCAAGACATTAACAACCGTGGCAATGGTTACTTTGTCGATGTAAATATGGCCAAGAATAATCTCGAAGGTGGCATTGCCGTTTCAAAGTTTGATGGCTTTTGGATTGAAGATAACTTTGCCGTGCATTCCGACCGTAACTCGGTTTTAACGCAAGACCACGGCACCAACCCGTTTCCGACCTCGGCGACCATTGGCCCTGATTTTACCAATAACGATGAAACCGCCGTTGCCCTTCGCTTGAAATATAACTGGAAAGACTACGTGAAAGGTTTAAAAACCGAGGCGAAGTATATTTATGGCTTTGGCGCGCACCAAAGTAACATCAGCAGTGATATTGAGGGTAAAGAGCGTTACTTTGACTTTACGGTGAGTTATGCCTTGCCGTGGGTGAAAAACTTAGATGTGCGTTATTCATTTTTGCATTATGAGTCAAAATTTGAAAATGCAAACCTAGGTGAAAAAATAAATGGCATGTCTCGGAAAGATTGGGACCAGCACCGTGTATTTATTAATTACCGTTATATATTTTAAGAACAAGCTAAACGTTTAGTTTAGCTTTATTATTTTTATTAATTTACGGCTTTAAATACATTAACTTTTGAGCTTAATTAAAATATAAATTTATATTTAAAATTTTTATAATATTTTATTTAAATTGAATTGACCTATTAAAAACTTATGATTATTATGGTCTCGCTGGCCTACATTGCCAGACGGTTTTAGCAGACCGTAGATCCACGGCGGGTTATAGTTCTACTATAAGTCGTTAGACCCTTGCGTCCCTTTTCTTTGCGGTAGGACGAGAGGGGGACGCGCTTGCGCGTGCTGGTTCCATGGATCCCAGTCTGCTAACCCCTTTTCGTTCTACCACCCTAATCAATTGACGGTGATTTTCGGTGGTAGAGCTCCATAAATTCTAAGGAGTTGACCATGCCACTATATAAACTTATCCCCTCTCCCTTATAAACTTTTTATTTATTTAAAATTTAGGTTTTCTATTATCTAAATTTTCAAATTTATAAATTATTTTTATTTTAAAATTTTAATCATTTTATTTTATTGCTTTTATAGGCAGGTTAACTATTGCCTAAAAAATGATTTTAAAACTTAAAATATAGCAGTTTATTTTTTCTCATTGAGATATCCCCAAATCATCACGAGAATAATATGAAATTTTATAAAACTATTTTGGTTTTAGGCCTTGTTGTCGGCGATTACGGCGTTTCGGGTTGTGACCTCCGCACGCAGCAGGAGTTTGAAAAAATTTGCCTGTCGGGTGGGCACACCCAAGCCAGTTGCGACTGTATTTACCAACGGCTTGAACAAGTGTATTCACCTCAGCTTATGCAACGCCTAGAACATGTCAGTTTGCAAAGTCCTGCTCTCCCACAGGACTTTGCCCCTACTTTTTTTAGTGTGATGCGGCGGTGCGATAAAAACGACATGGGCTAAGCGTTTGGCTTAGCTCCCTTATCTCTGTGTCGCAATGGTGGATGACTTTAAATCAGCGCAAAAAATTAAAGTTCTGTTGTGGCACGGGGGCCTTGGGGGGAATTTCGTTACTTCCTTTTCTAAGGATTTATTCCTACCATTTGTCTTGAAGTATCTAGGTTAATCAAAAAACTTAGTCTATTCTTTTTACATAGAAAGAATACTCAAAAAAATTAATCAGTTGATTTTAAAAAAATTGTTCATCTAAAATTTAATATTTCAAAGCGAGCCATTTCTATGTCAATTGAAGATTTCTTTATAAAAGACTCTCCCTCTAAGAGATATCTTTTAATGAGCTTAGCCCTATTCATGTTAATAATGGCTTTAATTGCTTACTTTAAGGAAAAATTGGGATTTGAATATGTATTTTCACTTATTGCAGGGTACGCCTTAATATTCTTTATTTTAAAAAATGCAGCATTACCACTTTTCCCCCCACTTACGGAAAAAAGTAGTGATGCAAACGCTATGGCTAGAACAACAATAGCAATTGTTTATATCCTTGCTTTCATAGCTCTAACTATTTCTTATTCTTTATAATTAATTACTCTTCAATTTTCTTGCTTCGCTCTACAGTAATATATTCATTTGGAATCACTAACTGCTTTTCTATATCTTTCACTTTGTAAGAAACTAAAGTACTTTTACCAATGCCTTGAAATAACACTTTAACATCTTTAAAAATAAAGGTTTTATACTGATTCAGCTCCTTAGTTGTTGTTTGTGGCAATTCAATTAAATTTGCATACGGTTCTTTAATATATAAGGTTGCCTTTTCTATTCTTACACCAGTTTTTTCCATAGTGTAATATAAAAAAATTTTGCCCACGTCTTCAATCAAAGACATAAAGATTAGTGGAGTTAGAATAAGAAAAAGAGCTGACTGTATAGAATTTTTAATCCATATTTCTAATTGCTTTAACTTTGTTTCTGCAAAATTTTTTAGATTTTTACTCGCTTTAGGATCATCAATAATTTCTCTTAAATTTTCAAACTTTAAACGGTATTCTTTGACTCTCTTCTGATTAACATAAAAAGCATAATAAGAGAAAGAAATTAGACTTATAGTAATGCCAATATAAGCATTAATTTTCCAATCTAGGAAAAATAAACCACGAATAATGTAGAGAAGGTAAACAGATACGCCCAATGTAATAATACTAATCTTTGGAAATGGAAGTTTTTCTCCGATTTTGATATGAGATGGCAGATATCTATCAACCACACTTAAGATGAAATAAGTCACTGGCAGTAAAGAAATACCAAAGAAAAATAACATCATGCAGAATGCGGTATAAACAATAGAAAAAGCTGCAAAAATCAGTAAAAAAATAAGTGTATCGCCAAAGCTAATTTCTGAAGGGATATAGCTAATTGTTAAAAGGTATGCAACTAAGCACAACACTCCTATTGCAACTATCGCTTTAGTCATTGTCAGCGCAACTTCATGCCACTGCCTCAGATTATTTACACATCTCGTTATAAAGTTGTTCATTTGATCTAACCAAATCTTATAAATTATTTAAGAATCGATGATTACCCTTTCTTAAACCGCTCCCCAGCGGAGTAATCATGTTTTGAAATTTCCCCAATTTTCAGAGTATGTTTTCACATATTATTCAAAAACTATCCGATATATCTCTTTCTTATCAATCGTTTAAAGTTTACTCTCAAAATTTGATAAAGAAATAGATTTTATAAAGTCATATGGCTTATCTAAATTAAATGGAATAACCCGCAGCATAGCTTGATCATTTTGAACATTAAATTTAAAGCAAATTTCGTCTTCAAACTTATTTTTATGATAAGGATAAATTAGAATTACTTCACTGGCATGGTCTAAATAATAATGACTATAGGCAAACATTTGTTGCACATCACTATCTTTCAATCCAAAGCGTCGATTTCGATCATTTTGGTCTAATAATTTCCATTTGGTATCTAAAATAATTTTGTACGGGGAACACTTGTGCTGAATATAAATATCAGGTTTCAATCTAAAAAGTGGTTTTTCATTAAAAGTACAAATATGTTGATTCGATACTTGTGTTTTTACATCCCACTCTTTTAACTCATGATGTAAATGATAAGCAACATAATGCTCAAAAAGTTTTTCCATAGGAAATAGTAAACTCATCCCACGCCAACCACCATGAGTAGATACAGGCATATATTCACTTAAAATCAGCTCAGTCCATGGTCTTATATCTACATATAGTGCGAGTAAACGCCCTGATTGCCACTGCTTGAAATCTTGAACTATATTTTGACTCTTTGGAATTTCTCCAGTCATTAAGCGAAGCTCTTGAGCAAGTTTCCAATTTTTAGAGCTTCGTGTTTTTTTACAAACGACATCTAATGCAGTTTTAATTAACCTATTTTCAGGGCGATCAACTTCATAGATGTCGTGTTCAATCGGAAAAATATGCTTTCTTGCTGGGGATTGTCGCATATGTTTGACATGCAGTAATTGTCCTCTTAAGTACTTTTGTTCTTCCTGAACACGTTGATAATCAAAACGCAAACCATATTGAATAAGTTTTTCAAAATTACAAAGAAACTGTTCTATGATCCACTCATGTATAGGTTGTTTAAAGCGATTTAGGCTAGCTTCCCCAGCATCACGGTATGGTAAATGTAGAGATACTTTGAGCATCTTTTTTAAGAGCTCGCGTTCTTTTTCAATCGCAGTTTGATTAGACTCACTAAGAATTATATCAACATGCTTGGGCAATATTTCAATACGCGTACCACATCTGGTTTCGATAACTCCAACATATTGATCTAGTCTAAGCTTTCTATGCCCAGCTAATTCAAATACTTTTGCCCCATGTTTTGAAAAAGAAGCTGAAAGTTCGCACAAATATTCAAATGCAGATTTAGGAATATAAGCGTGATCGAGTGTTGACTGAGGACATCCATCATAAGCAATACTTATGAAAGCATATTCTCTAACGGTAAAATCAGACATGCCTCTTCTCAATTAATGCTTAATAATCTTTGCAAAGCTTTGAATATTATCAAATTCACTTTCTACCAAATTCCATATTTTTTGTTCATCAAAGAAACCTATTTCTTCTGTATTAACGTTTGGAAAAATCTTTGATCTTTCTAAAGAAGTAGCTTCCAACATACCATTCCTATTTAATACCATATTAATTTTTGACCAATCATCAAAAAAATATTCTTGAAGTTGTGGAATAATTTTTTGTTTAAAAATTTGAGCCAATTCCTCTACTGTCGACTGGCTATTTAGCGACATAAAGTTAGCATGCCCAATGCAATGATCTCGATCCAACAGTACTTCAATACGTTGGTTAATAACTGTAAGCAATTCAGAAATGTTTACAGACATATTCACGCCTTCTTGATTTACGGCATTAATCTGAATAGGTTGTCCATTTTTATCTTTAAGTAAATCTGGTCTAGGTGGCATTTCAATAAAAGTGAATCGACGGCGTAGGGCAACATCTAAACCGGTTAATGAACGGTCAGAAGAGTTCATAGTACCGATAATGTAAAGATTACTTGGTACAGTGAATTCCTGTTTAGAATATGGCAAAGTGACAGATAGTTCTTCTTCTGCCCCTGTACGTTTTGATTCTTCTATTAAAGTAATTAACTCACCAAAAATACGAGAAATATTCCCACGGTTTATTTCATCAATAATTAAAATATAAGGTTCTTGAATATAATCAGATTTATATTTTTCTTTTTTTACTTCTTGGCGTAGCTCTTTCGCGATTGCCCATTCATAACTTTTATTTGCAATTATTTCATCTGATTGATCTTTGAGATATCTAGCAATTGCTGGATGAGATAATGAGGTTGTACTGCCTTTACCCGATACCGCTCGTGCAGCAAGTTTTCCATTTTGGTTTAATCTTAATATAAACTCATAGCCAGTCTTTGTAAAAAATGAAGTTTCCTGTTTTTTGACTTTTTCAATTAACTCATTTAGTGCTTTTTGAATACTCTCATCACTAACGTAATCATCACCAAAATCAATCCTTTCTTTCTCTTTTTTTATATTTTCACAAATTCTTTTAAATATGCCCGATATTATAGGGTAGTGAACAATATATTCATTTTTTTCATTTTTTTTACTTTCTGCACGAATCCCCTCTACAAAATCCTCGTAACTGAAACTTTGATGAAAAGTTACAAACTCTATTCTTCCTTGTTCTCTGTACTCGTCAAACTGTTTTTTTAAAACTTTACGACCAAGTTTTCTTTCTTCGATTAAAATTTTCTCTAAGGAACTATTCTTTATAATTGAAAGTGCATGATTGATCGTATGGTATGTCTTACCTGTACCAGCAGCGCCAAATAAAATACGGTTTAAAGGTTGTGCTATTTCTTCCATTTGACTTACTTCCAGCTTTGATGCTTCCGAGCTATCTTGATTACTTTCATTTAACTCATCCCACCAATTACAAAATGCCTCAAGTTGCTGCATGTTTGTAACTATCACTTGTACAAACTCATCATTTCTTGTGAGTGTTTTTGTACTCTCTAAATTACTATTAGGACTTTTTCCTTTAAGAATTGAATTTACTTGTAATCCTTTTATATATTTAGGTGGTATACATTTAAGAAATAGTCGTGGACTAGATTTATCAAAATTTGTTGTTTCTAAAGCTAATTCATAGTTATATTTATTTTCTATAACAAATAAATATTCAGTATTTTTTTCAAATTCAGGATAACGTTCATGCATATAATCATATGCAATTTGCGTATTAAACTTATCTTTTGGATTTGCTTCCAAATATTTTTGAGTCAAAGCACTATTAAAATCAAATAAGTCCTGATCTCCTTTCTCGCTTATTAATTGCTGGTACGCCTTCTCTATGGTGAAATCTTTATCTTTAAGGCCTACACCAGTTAAATAACGTAATCTTTGCTCAGCAAAAGTTGGAATAATTTTTAAGTTATTTCGATCTTGATATAAAAACGCGATTTTCCACTTCACTGTTTTAATTAGATCTATGTCTTCTATTTTATGAAGATCATTATTCTGAATCGCTTTAATTACAGCTAAAATTTGAGTCTTTACATGCTGAAAAGCACTCTCCTTGGTGCGACCATAAGCAACTCGCCAAGCATATTGATCTTCATAGATATTATTTTTTGTATTTGATTTAGCTGTTTGATCTTTTCTACTATAAATTCCAAATATAAAAGAAGATGTACCCGAAATAGTTGCAAGTGGTTTGGTTCTAAACTCAACCCAATTCATAAATGAATCAGGATCACCAGCTTTGGTATATTCTTCTAATGTCATTGCTTCTACTCGTTGTACAGGCCATGACTCTAAAAACTCATCCCATAATTGATAAAGTTCATTACTATTCATAAATTATTCACTAAATACTATTTATCTATAACTGATTGAGGTACTAATCAGCTTTCCCCTTTTTTAATTTTACGGCACTCAAACTAATTTACCGATTTATTCTCTTTGCTTGCTAATACATCATAAATAATATTCGCAAACTGACGCATCTTAGCTGGATCGCTCATCAACTGCATAGTTTGTTCATTATGTGCAGTATTACTATCTAAAACAGCATCATCTAAAGCACTATCAAACTCCCCCAACATTGCTTGTTCACGAGTATTATTTTGAATTTGTTTCATCATTTTAGTGTTTTCAGACATCTTGTCTGCTACCGTATATACATAATTAATCATGTCCTGATCTGTCAGCTTATCGGTAATAAATACTTCATTTACACGCTGCAAGATGACTGATAAAAATTCTTCATTTTTATTTTTTGGCTTTGCCGTACCCAAATCATTAGCTGGTTCTAATTTATGTTCAGTACTATTGGCTTTAAGTTGGATATCCTGCTGCCGAATCTTAGAGAGTCGATAATGGCTCATAGCAACATTACTTAAGTCAATCACATCTTCATCAGCCGCTTGCTCACGCAATAAAGGACGTAAGTTACGAGCGAATAAACTGATTTTTTCGAGTTCTTTATCGTCATATTCTACAATCTGCGACATAAACTCATAAAAGCGCGTAAAACTACCTAAATCCTTTTTAAAGATTTCGAGTGCATCACGCGCTTTTTTCGCTTCGGCAAATTCATTTTCAGCATTGGCAATTAAAACGGGTTCGCCTGTTCGTTTAGTAATTTCCAAACGATTTTTTGTCACATCATAATCATTAATTGCTTTCGTATAACTTTGCTGCCAACGTTGCATCGCAGGTTTACAGATATTGGCAAGTGCAGCATTGGATTTATTTTTGCTATAGAAAGCATCAACAAATTGTTCAACTTCGGTCATTAAGAAAATACGTGCCGCTTTAAGTTTTTCAGCTAAGTCATAGACAATATCAGGATTAGAAACGTCTGCTAGTTCTGCTGTTTGGTAATAAGGTTGGAACGCATCCAAAATATCTTGCGGATCGTTAAAGAAATCTAGTACAAATGTGCCAGACTCTGCCTTACCAGGATAGATACGATTTAAGCGTGATAAGGTTTGTACACATTCCACACCACCTAATTTTTTATCGACGTACATCGCACAAAGTTTTGGTTGATCAAAACCTGTTTGGAACTTATTTGCCACAATCATTACTTGAAAGTCATCACTATCAAATGCCTTACGCATTTCACGTCCTTTCAAGTTTAGGTTCATATTACTCTCAGTAAATTTTTTCCCAATTAAATGACTACTATCTGCATCATTTTCCGAAAACTCAACCTCACCTGAAAATGCTACCATCGCTTGGATATTGGTATATTTATGTTCTGCCACATATTTATCAAAAGCCTGCTTATAGCGTACCGCTTCTTTTCGTGAACTGGTAACGACCATGGCTTTAGCTTGCCCACCCAATAAGCCCATTACATTCTTTTTAAAATGTTCAATAATCACTCGTACTTTTTGCGAGATATTATGGTCATGTAGACGTACCCATTGATTGAGTTTGATCTTAGCTTTCTTGGCATCAACCTGATCGTCTTTTTCTTCAATCTTTTGCTTAAGCTTATAAATGACTTTATAGTTGGTATAGTTCTTTAGAACATCCAGAATAAACCCTTCCTCAATCGCTTGGCGCATTGAATAGACATGGTAGGCTTCGGGCTTATTGATTTTGGATGGCGGTAGTTCAGGATTCGGCAAACGACCAAAGAGCTGTAATGTTTTATCTTTTGGTGTTGCCGTAAAGGCGTAGAAACTTAAATTTTCACTCCCTTTACGTGAAGCCATGACCGCATCTAATACATCTTCTGAAGTAAGCTGATCATCCTCATCACGCTCCTCAAGCATCAAAGTTTCTTTTAGCTGGCGTGCAGTTGAACCACTTTGCGAAGAATGTGCTTCATCGGCAATTACGGCATATTTACGTTCTTTTAAGCTGGTACTATTTTCAATAGCACGCAGTACAAATGGGAAAGTTTGAATGGTCACAATAATAATTGGCTGCGCCATCTCTAAAGCTTTTGCCAATTTTTCAGATTTGGAACCATCACCTTCTTTATTATTAATTCGTCCGACCACACCGTCAGCATGTTCAAACTGATAAATAGTATCTTGTAGCTGTGCATCGAGAATCGTTCGGTCAGTCACTACAATCACAGAATCGAACATCTTTTTATTGTTAGCATCATATAGGCTAGACAGTTGATGTGCGGTCCATGCAATTGAATTAGATTTACCTGAACCTGCACTGTGCTGGATCAAATATTTTTGTCCTGTGCCTTGTGCCAAGGAGTCTTCGACTAATTTGGTCACGACTTTCCATTGGTGATAACGGGGAAAAATCAGGCTTTCTTTTTTATATTTACGCCCTTCCCAATCTTCTTTTTCTTCAATCTGTAAATGAATAAAGTTACCAATAATATTAAGCAAGCTATCTGGGGTTAGAACTTCATTCCACAGATAACCTGTGGCATATTCATTCACATCTTCAGGTACGTCATTACCTGCCCCCTGTTCTTTGGTGCCTTTGTTAAATGGCAAGAAATAGGTATTGTCACCATTGAGGTGAGTTGCCATATAGACTTCATACTGGCTCACCGCAAAATGTACCAATGCACCTCGTTTAAAGGTCAATAACGGTTCTGGCTTATTGGTTTCAGGGTCTTTTGGCAGACGTGTTTTTTTATATTGTGCCATGGCATTTTGCACGGCTTGTTTAAACTCTGACTTGAGTTCCAGTGTTGCCACAGGAAAGCCATTAATAAACAGGACTAAATCGATGCGCCATTTTTTTGCTTGTTTACCTGTTGCTTCGAGTTCGGCTTTGTTAGCATATGGGCTATACACCAACTCAGGTACAACACGACAAATATTCTGTTTATAAATTTCATTTAAGTGTGGGTTTAAACCATGTTCAGGTTTAAACTGGCAAAATGAAAAGCGTGTACCACGGGTTTTCAGTCCATGACGCAATACGCCCAAAGTCCCATAACTGCGGGATTCAATATCTGTGGCGTTAATGTCCGCTTTCTTAAGCTGTGCTACGACGGTATCTAAAAAATGACGCTCAGTATCATTGGGGAAAATACTTTTAAATTTTTGCCACTCTAAGTCTTGGGTCTTTTGTACAAAGTCTAAAACATCTTGCTCATAAAGTGCTTTTTCACGGTTGTAGCCCTGCGCTGAACCCACCTGCCAACCGCGGCTTTGCATTTGATCAATAATATCTTTCTGGAAAATCGTTTCTAAAGTTACATCTGATCTCATGCACTTAACTCCATGTTATCTTGATTATTATTTTTATTCAAATGTTGCCAGTTACGAACGTCAATTTTACCTGTTACGACTGCTGAAATAAGGGCTGTACGGCGTTCTTGCATGAGTTGAATAGCCTTTTCAGCCGATCCCATTAACTTAGAGAAATGATCAATTTTCTTTTTGATGTCTACAACAATTTTCTTAATTTCATTTTCAGGTGGAATTGCTATCGGAATAGCTTTGACGATATCTGTATTTAAGTTTGGTTGCCCTGAACCTTGCTTAACTCTTTCACGTAAATCATTTGTCAAAATGGATAAATAAAAATAAGCATACTCTATGTCTATTTTTAAATCCTCAAATCCAACTACACCATCGTTTGCATTAGCATTGATAGACAAGATTTTAGGAACTCCAAGTGTTGCACCACTATTCGAAAGCAACAAAGTGCCTGATTGAAAAACTCGACACTGCTCACTACCTTTCTTTGTCAGGAAAGTTTCTGTACTTGTAAGATATAGCTCATCATCCTTTGTAATTTCGGCAACTGTTACCCATGGTGAATAATCACCATTAAACAATGCTGGATCACCAGCAGGACGTGGCGAACCACCACGGACTACTTGAGAAATATAACCAAATTTACTCACAGTCCAATGCTCAGGCACTTCCCCTAACCATTCCACACCTGAATCTTTCATCGGTACATTTGGATTTAAACCTTTAGTCACAGCATGACTAATCACTGCTTGGCGTTTTTCTTTAAGCAGTGCAATCAACTCTTCTTGTTTGGCAATAAGGGTATCAATTTTTGCGGTTTCATGGTCGAGATATTGTCTAATTTTGACTTGTTCAGATAAAGAAGGATAAGGGACTTTAAGTTTTTTTAATTCACCTAAGTTAATCCTAATACGTGTTGTGCCTGTTGAAACGAGTTCAGCGTTTTCCCTTACACAATCTGAATTAATCGCCCAAATTAAAAAATTTAAATCCACTAATTCTAAGTCAGGGCTTAATTTGACACAGTCTGCAACAATTACGTATTCATCATATTCATCTGATACAACGGCTGCTCTAGCCACTGGCTCAGCCATTTTAGCTATCACTATGTCTTGAGGTAATGCTAAGTGTCGAATCAAATCTATTTTTTTATTTTGCGAGATAAATTTCATGTTGCGAAGAATATGCTTTCCATCTCGTATGTTATTTAATTGGATTAAAGGTATACCTTCATCCAAATAATCATCCGATTTTAAATCTGAACCAAAAGGTCCGTCTACAAAAGCATTTTTTGTTTGCATAGAAAGAAAGCCCAACCGCTTTTCTTGCCAGTGCGAAGGTAATTCAGTTTTAAAATAATCACTATATTTGAATTCAGAATAGCTCATCATTAAGAATGCACCTCTTGCAGCAGTGCCATAATTTCACGGCTCACCGCATCTAAGTCAGCATCGATCTCCGCCAAATCACGTGGCGGTTGATACACATAAAAATGACGGTTAAACGGAATCTCATAACCGACTATGCCAATCTCGCCATCCTGTGCATCACGCTTATCGGCATTAATCCATGCATCAGGCACATGCAGTTGTACTTCACGCTTAAAATAAGACTCAATTAAATCGATGGTGCTTTGGCTTGGGTGGTCAAGCGCAATATTTTCTGCATCACGCAAATCGCCATCCTGTACAAACTCAACTACTTTAGCTTTATAGCTAAACTGACCATATAGCGGGTTTTCTTTACCCTTAATCACTTTATTAATGCATGGTTCAGCTTCTGGATTTTTCCAAGTGACGGCATCCAAGAACTGCTTTTTCTCTTTGCCTTCGAGTTTAATGCTACTGTCTTTTAAAGCCTGTTTAAGTAGCTCATCAAAGATATTAAAATCATCAAACTGTGCTGTACCGATCTTGGTTTGTAAGCTTTGTGCTTTACGCATTAAAGCCCGTTGTTCAAGCCAGAGTTTTGGCTCAAGTACAGTTTTAATATCTTTTTCTTTCAGTTCGCTAAATTCAGCTTTAATCAGAGCACGAATTTCAACTTGAGCATCGTCACTCAACTGCCCATAGCTTGTCTCAGTCCAATCTTTGCCATAGCTTTCATAGACTTTTTGCATCACGGCATTAAATGGCTTAGGCGCAAAACGTAAAGTTGCAATTCGGTCATCAGACAATTGCGCTGATAAACGTAACGGACGTTCAATGGTCACACGGCGATAGCCAAACTCATAGCTGTTAAAAATTTTGCTTGAGAATGGTTTTTGCTGTTCACTTTCACCATCTAAAGTCAGTGTATCTACTGCTTCAAACGCGCCATAGTTTTGGGTAATTGTCCTAATTTCTGATTCTGTTAGATAGTTACGCTTTGAACCAAGTGACTTACGCATTTTCGAGCTGAGGTTCGACGCATTAATTAAATGCACTTTGCCTTTACGTTCAGCATCTTTCTTATTGCTGAGCACCCAAACATAGGTCGCAATACCTGTGTTATAGAACATGTCTGTAGGTAAGGCGATTATCGCTTCGAGCAAATCCGCTTCTAAAATATAACGACGAATTTCACTTTCACCACTGCCAGCACTACCTGTAAACAATGGTGAACCATTTAAAATAATTCCAATACGGCTGCCTTGACCAGTGCTATCCACATCGCGCATCTTGCTAATCAAATGCATCAAGAACAACAGTGAACCATCAGATACACGGGGTAAACCAGCTCCAAAACGACCATTAAAGCCCTTTTGTTGGTGCTCATCTTTAATCTCGTCTTCAATCTTTTTCCAGTCCACACCAAATGGAGGGTTAGACAGCATATAGTCAAACTTTTCATAAGCGAGTTGGTCGTTAGATAATGTGTTTCCGAGCTTAATATTACGGACATCCTGCCCTTTAATGAGCATATCCGCTTTACAAATGGCATAAGACTCTGGATTCAATTCCTGACCAAAAACACGCATCACTGCTTCAGGATTATGTTCATAAACATATTCCGTACCTGAGGATAAGAAACCACCTGTTCCAGCAGTTGGGTCATAAATGGTTCGAATCACACCCTCTTTATTTAAGGCATCATCATCTTGGCTAAAAATTAGGCCAGTGGTGAGTCGTACAATATCTCGTGGAGTAAAGTGCTCCCCTGCGGTTTCATTCGAACTTTCAGCAAAACGTCGAATAAGTTCTTCAAATACTAAGCCCATATCATGGTTAGAAATATTTTCTGGACTTAAATCGGTTGAAGCAAATTTCTGAATGACTTTATAAAGTAAGTTTGCATCATCCAGTAAACCCGTAAACTCATCAAACTTAAAATGTTCAAAGATTTCACGCGCATCTTTTGAGAAGTGTTGAATGTAATTACCAAGATTTGCTCGAATATTCTTTTGCCCTAAACTACTCAAGTCAAGCTCTGAGGTATTAAAAAAAGATAGGCCATCTGTTGCTTTTAATAAAATTTTTTCTTTTGCTTCTTCTGGTAAAGGCATAGCCTTCACTTTCTCATTTGCCTCTAAAACACTGGCTTTACTAGATTCAAATACACATTCTAAACGGCGTAGTAATGTAAAAGGTAAAATTACTCTCCCATACTGAGATTGCTTAAAATCTCCTCGTAATAGGTCAGCAACAGACCAAATAAAAGCAGCAACCTGAGAAAAGTTCGTATTTGTCATGTTTACTAAAACCTTATGTACAACCGTTAATTTTAATTGGTCAATAAAAAAGCCCCAAATAATTAATATTTGGGGCTTTTTCGAATCTTGGTGGAGATGGCGGGAGTTGAACCCGCGTCCGCCAGCACTACGCTCGAGAATACTACATGCTTAGATATCGTCTATTGTTTTAACACCAAGTGACCCGACGAACAGGGTACAAGGTGCGATCCTCTAAGTTTGGTATAAAGCCCCGAGGCTTGACTCTATACGGACTTGTGTGCGTGCGCTTCAGTCGGGTTCCCAGACCACAAGTATTCTAGGAAGCGGACAAGCGGCCCTTAGGCAGCTAGAGCGTAAGTTTCGTCGTTTGCGACTATTTAAATGCAAATTTTATTTACGAGAGAAAATGCGCTCTCGGCATGCATCTATGAGTTTCATCACCGGCGTCGAAGCCAATAACATCCCCATGAATGTCTGCACATCATAGCATAAATAAAATAAAATGCTGTGCATTTTATCAACAGTCTGCCACTGATGAACATACTTACATAATTGAGTGCCTTTTGTTTTTTTCAAGGCCCCTTATAAAAAAGCTGCCAAAAATGACAGCTTTTTTTTAAAGTTTAGCCTATAAAGCACCATTGCCTAACACAATCCCTTCACGGCGTGGGTCTACCCCACCTGCGTATTTGCTTTGATTATTTATATTTACTTTCATAATCGTTGAAATACCACTGGTTTGCGCAGTATTAGAAATGCCATGCCCTTTTGCTTTTAAACCTTCAATTAGGTCAACTAAGGAAAGCTGTACATTCGAGCTATCAATATTGGTATTTGGACTATTGGTCGCGCCAAAGTTTACAAGCGAAGTGGCCTGCTGTGCATTTAAGTTCCAGTCCAACGCTCCCACTAAAGTTTTAACTACATATTGAATAATCGTACCGCCGCCTGGTGAACCCGTTGCCATATAAAACTCATCTGGCGTGGTGCCTTTAAACACTAAGGTTGGTGCCATAGTACTACGTGGGCGTTTGCCACCTTCTACACGGTTGGCAACCAGCGCCCCAGTGCTGTCATAAGGGTTCGCGCTAAAGTCAGTTAACTGGTTTGACAGCAAGAAGCCATCCACCATGTGGAATGAGCCCATGCTCGATTCAACAGTCGATGTCATTGAAACCACATTGCCATAGGCATCTACTATCGTAAACTGAGTTGTGCCATGTTCAACAGTGGTATCTACACCTGCCGCTGTATTGAAATTACCTGCTGGTGCTACGCCCATACTTTGGTTCGGGTTAATCAGTGCTGCACGTTGTTTTAAGTAATTTTTATCAATAAAACTTGGAATACCCTGTGCCGGCAAACGAACAAAGTCGGTATCTGCGACATATTTATCACGGTCAGCATAGGCCAAACGCTCTGCTTCAGACACTAAATGCACACCCATGACATCGGGCACACCACCTTCATTTTCAGGGTTCTTAGGTGGATACAGCGACATATCAAAGTTTTCTAAAATACCCAGCGTCTGTGCAACTGCAATTCCTCCCGAAGATGGAGGCGGCATGGTACATACGTAGTAACGGTCACGGTACGTTGTACAAATCGGGTCGCGTTTTTTCACCTGATAGTTCGATAAATCCTGCAAGGTCATCAAACTTGGGGTAATTGGAGTTTTTGCTGGGTCATCCCCTACGGTTTGCCCTGCTTTTGCCACAATGGCTTGTGCAATAGGTCCAGTGTGGAGAGCATTTGCCCCTTGTGAAGCGAGTGCTTCAAGTGTTCTGGCATAGGCTTTATTGGTCATGGTCTCACCGACTTTGCGTGGTGATCCATCTGGGTAGAAATAGGTTGCCATTGCATTTGCATCGAGTGCTAAATTGCTTGCATTACTTGCAATAGCATCTGCCAAACGCCCCGGAATACGAAAACCATTGTCAGCCAAACCAATCGCTTCACCAAAAAGCTGGTTCCATTTAAGTTTGCCATGTTCTTTTTGGGCTTGTTCAAGCAAACGCATCACACCCGGCACACCAATCGAGCGACCACTACGGCGCGCACTTGGTACAGGCGGAGGTGAATTTGGGTCATATATATTTTGGCGAATTAAATAAAATTCGTTGGCTGCCGCTGGTGCGGTTTCACGGCCATCATAAGCAGTGACTTGCTTGGTTTTGGCATCGTAATACATCATAAAACCACTACCAGCAATGGTGCTCGACTGTGGCTCGACCAAACCAAGCACGGCTTGTACCGCTACGGCTGCATCAACTGCGCTACCGCCTGCTTTTAAAACATCACAACCTGCTTTTACTGCAAGTGGCGTGTTTGCCACCACCATATATTTATCTGCGTATTTAACCGTGTTACCGAGTCTATAACCCGATGCACCCTCTGGCGCTGCTGGGTCACCATTTTGGTTTGAACCGACCACCACGCTTGAACCGTCTTGTGCCAGTTTGCTACAACTGGTGGGGTCATTATCTACAATTAAATTGGGCAGGGTTGTATTTGAATCATCCTTGGGCTGATCTGACGAGGAGTCATCTCCACATCCTTGTAATAAACCGACTGCTAATAAGCTACTGAACAAAAATGAATATCTTTTATTCACGTGATAACTCCAATATATCCGCCTGCCTATCCATGCAATTGCCATGCAAGCTTCTTTGTTTTCAGGTCTTCAGTTTTTTAATCTTTGATAAAAATAAAGTTTTAATAATATTAAATGATTAAGGGCATTAATCCTGTGCCCTGTGTTATGCCTCCTCGCTTGATATCACACTCTTTTATAACTGATTTGCTCAACTCTGGCATGTTTTATTTCTTAAAATACAGGCAAATTTTTCTATTTATAAACTCGCTATTTTTTAGTAGGCCTAAAAAAAGCACCTCCGAAGAGATGCTTTTTGATGTTTAGTGAGAAGGCATGCCGCTGACCTGTTTGGGTTTTGGACACAGCCAAATCACCAGCCCAGCAAAGACAAACACAATCGCAAATAGCAAAAACACATGGTTTGCTGACATAGTAATGGCTTCTTTATCGACAAGGTTTGAAATAATTCCAAGCGTCGAGTCAGTCGTAAAACCATTTTGCAGAAGTGTGTTTTGTACTTCGGTTGGGTTCAGGTTTGATACCATTTCACTACGGGCAACTTTGGCATGGTCATCCCATACGGTCACTGCAATTGAAGCACCAATCGCCCCTGCCATGGTTCTTAAGAAGTTCATGAGGCCTGCAGCAGATGCAATCTCTTGCTGGAGCACTGAACCAAGTGCAATGTTAGACAGTGGAATAAAGAAGAATGGTACAGCAAAACCTTGCAAAATTTGCGGCCAAGCCAGTGCCATAAAGTCGGCATCTGTGGTCCAGAATGCCCGCATTAAAGTCACAATGCCCAGCAAAATTAAACCAAAGCTCGCCAGCGCACGTGGGTCATGTTTGGTCGAAAGTTTTGCCACAATCGGTGACATGGTCAAACTACCAAAGCCCATGGTTGCAGTTAAATATCCGGCCCACGTCGCGGTATAGGAAAGGTTCATTTGCAGCCACTGTGGTATCAATACAATGCTGCCAAAGAATGCGCCAAAGCCAAGCGATAAGGCCAGTACCGAAATAGCAAAGCCCCTATGCCTAAAGACTTTGACATCTACCACAGGATGTTTATCGGTGAGTTCCCATATCAGGAACACCACAAAGCCAATGGCGGCAGTTAAGCCTAAAACCACAATGCTCGTGCTATTAAACCAGTCACGTTCATGCCCTAAGTCGAGCATAAGCTGTAACGCACCAATCCAGAGAATTAACAGGCCTAAACCAACGGTATCGATTCGTAAAGAAATGGTTTCTGTTTCTGCTACTCTTAACAAGCGCATTGCTGCTAATACACAGACAATACCGACCGGTAAGTTAATAAAGAAGATCCAGTGCCAAGATAGGTTGTCACTAATCAGACCACCCAAAATTGGCCCTAAAATTGGTCCAACGACTGTGGTCATTGCCCATAGGCCCATTGCCTGCGCATGTTTTTCTTGTGGGAAAATACGCATAAGCAAGGTTTGGCTGAGTGGCATAAGTGGACCACCACAAAGGCCCTGCCCAATACGGAAAAACACCAACATTTCTAACGATGTTGCCAAACCGCACAGGAAAGAAAAGACCGTAAAGCCAATTAAACCAAGAATAAAGACCCGTACCGTCCCAAAACGGCCAGCCAGCCAGCCCGTTAAAGGTACACAAATCGCTTCTGCAACTGCATATGAAGTAACGACCCATGTCCCTTGTGTACTTGAAACAGCAAGGTTACCGGTAATGTGCGGTACAGAAACGTTGGCAATGGTCGTATCAAGTACGACCATAAAGTTCGACAAGGCAATAACAAACGCTGCCAGTAGTAAACGTCCACCGCTTAACTCGGCAAAAGGTGTTTGCGTTTTCATAAGCGTTTACTTCGCAGATAAGTCGACTTTTGCTTCCATCGACAAGCCAACACGTAGTGGGTGTTCAGCAAGTTCTTTCGGATCCAGTGCAATACGAACTGGTAAGCGTTGAACTACTTTAATCCAGTTACCTGTTGCATTTTGAGCCGGAATTAAGGCAAAGGCAGAGCCTGTACCACCAGAGAAGCCCACCACTTTGCCGTGGTATTCAACATCATCGCCATATAAATCAGACGTTAATGTGACTGGCTGACCTGGGCGGACTTTTTTCAGCTGACTTTCTTTGAAGTTAGCATCTACATATAAATCGTTCAGCGGCACAATCATCATCATACTGCTACCCGGTGCAACGCGTTGTCCAACCTGAATATTACGACGTGTAATGACACCATCAACTGGTGCACGTATTACGGTACGTTCCAAGTCAAGCTGAGCTTGTTCCACATGTGCTTGTGCAACTTGTACATCCGGAGTCGATGTTTCGCTTACACCCTGAATTAAGGCTTCGTTTGCAGCTAAAGTGCTTTCGGCAGCTTTACGGCTAGAAGTCGCTTGTGCCAAGCCAGCTTTAGCAAGCTCTAGTCCTGCTTTAGCAGTTTCAACTGCACTTTGTGCTTTGGTGAGTTCTTCTTTAGATACCGCACCAGAAGCAGCAAGCTGCGCACGGCGATTAAGCTCTAAAGCAGCTTTGTCATAGTCGGCCTGTGCTTGGGCAACTTGTGCTTTGGCACTGTTAATTTCGTCAGCACGGACCACAACTTGAGAGTTTAATGAGCTACTGTTTGCCGCAGTCTGTTTGTATTGGCGTTTTGCTTTGGCAAGCTCTGCCTCGGCTTGTGCCAATGCAATTTTGGCATCACGGTCATCAATACGAACCAGCACATCACCCCGATGTACTGTTTGAGTATCATTTACCAAAACCTGAGCGACCTGACCACTCACCATTGAGGTAATTTGCGCGGTTTCTGCACCGACATAAGCATTATCTGTACTCACCGAGTGATTTAAAAATAATGCCCAGATTGCATATAAAATAGCGGCGATCAATAAAATCAGCGCAAAAAAACCAAGAAATTTTTTGCGCTTGTTTTGGTTGTTGTCATCCGAGGCAGATGTTGTTGGCACTGTTTCTTGTACATTGCTTTGTGCATCAGTCATGGTATGTTCCTAAAGATGAGTTGGCTTTGCCATCAATCTTGCACTACACCTTGTTATAGAGTTTTTATTATTCTATAAACAAGACATATCGCATTGTCAAAGCAGTCAATTTTAACGCTAAAACCTCATGATGTGAGAATAAAAAAATATAACTCATGCGTTCGTTCTAATTAAATTAATGTTTATCTCAAGATTTTTATGAAAATTCTAGCTTTTCAAGCACTAAAAAAAGCGCACATGGCGCTTTTAAAGTGTTCAATTCATCGCCTAATAGGCATATGAAGCGATCCCCGCAGCGATGGGTTTATCTTCATCATTCACCATCGTCATACGCATAGTGCAGCCTTTACGACCTAAACGTAACACTTCTGCACGCGCAATAAAATACTTACCGCGTCCCGGCGCCAAATAATCTACACGCATATCGACGGTCGCCAAGCGTGTAACCTGTTTAATGGTTTCAGGCAGGGTTTCCGGCGTTGAGCGACGATAGAGATGTTCCATTGCCACAATTCCACCAATGCTATCGAGCAAAGTTGCAGCCACACCACCATGCAAAACCTGAAAAGCCAAATTGCCAATGAGATCAGGTTTCATTTCAACATAGCCTTCAATATGCCCATCTACCACACGCATAATCATTCCACTATGCTTAAAAAAAGGACAATTATTAAACGCTTTACACAATTGGTTGAGAACCACATTTAGGTCAGTTTTAGCGCCTAATTGTATGTTCCCCGTCCAATTTTTCTTTTCATCACTCATACGTTGCCTAAATTTAAAAGCATGATAAATACCCATAATTTTGTACAAATCTAGCATTATGGGTCTACAATACAGCAGTCGGTTGACAGTAATGGAATATCCGCCAACCTATCCTAGTGTAATACCGAACATCGAGATTGTTATGACTTATACGTTCAATCGTCCTGCATTTCCAGCTACTCGCATGCGCCGTATCCGTAAAAATGACCAGTTGCGTGCGATGGTCAGCGAAACACAGCTCACTACCAATCACTTGATTTATCCAGTATTTGTATTACCGGGACAAAATCAGACCCAAGATATTCCAAGTATGCCAAACATTCAGCGTTTGTCGGCAGATTTATTACTGAAAAAAGCTGAAAAACTTCTGGAATTAGGTGTATCAAAACTGGCTCTTTTCCCTGTAACACCTCAAGAAGATAAAAGCCTTACCGCAGAAGCTGCATGGCGTGAAGATGGTTTAGTTCAGACCACTTGTCGTTTGCTTAAAACAGAATTGCCAGAAATGGTTTTAATTACTGATGGTGCACTCGACCCATATACGACTCATGGTCAAGACGGCATTATTGATGAAACTGGCTATGTACTCAATGACGAGACTGTAGAATGCTTGATTAAACAAGCATTGAGTCACGCAGAAGCAGGCGCCGATGTCGTTGCACCAAGTGACATGATGGATGGCCGTATTGGCGCAATTCGTCAAGCTTTAGAAGCCAATGGTCACATCTATACCAACATCATGGCCTACTCTGCGAAATATGCATCAAGCTTCTATGGTCCATTCCGTGATGCTGTTGGCTCTGCAACCAACCTAAAAGGTGGTAATAAATATAACTACCAGATGGACTTTGGTAACCGTGCCGAAGCATTACACGAAGTTGCGCTTGATATTCAAGAAGGCGCCGACATGGTGATTGTAAAACCGGGCATGCCATATCTGGATGTGGTACGTGAAGTGAAAGATACCTTTGGTATTCCAACATTCATTTATCAAGTGAGTGGCGAATACGCAATGTTAGCGGGCGCAATTCAAAATGGCTGGTTATCAGAATCAGTGATTTTAGAATCACTCATGTGCTGCCGCCGTGCAGGTGCAGACGGAATCTGGACTTACTTTGCAGAAACCGCTGCTGAAAAACTCAAGGAAATGAACTAAGTTCGCAGAGAAAGGATAACACTGCATGCATATTGCAATCATTGGCGCGGGCATAAGTGGATTAATGTCTGCGCTGGAGTTGGTTGAACACGGCTGTACCATCAGCATTTTTGATCAACAACAAGCGGGACAAGCAGCCTCTTGGGCTGGTGGAGGTATCCTCTCTCCGATGTACCCGTGGCGCTATGTGCATGCAGTGAACCAACTCGCTCAATTTGGTAAAGCCTCTTATCAAGCATGGAACCAAAAGCTCTACCCTATTACAGGGATTGATTTTGAAATTCATGACACAGGCATGCTGATTTTTGATGAAGAAGATTTTGACGTCGGGCTTTCCTACGCCGAGCAGCATCAAGAACCGATGCAGCGCTGTGAATATCTACAAAGAGATGCCCTAGAGCAAGTCAATCCGCATATCTCCGATCAGTTTCAAGAAGCGATTTATTTTCCTGAACTGTCTAATATTCGTAATCCGCGTGTATTACAGTCCCTGATTCGCTATTTAAAGCAACATCCAAATGTTGAGTTTTTTGAACACACTCCGGTTAAAAAACTGATTCAACAAGGTGATGTGATACAAGCGCTCCAAACCGAAGATGGTCGCAAACATACAGCAGACCATTTTGTAATAACTTCAGGCGCTTGGAGCCATTACTGGAACTCTCAATTACAACTCGAAATTCCAGTCGAACCTGTGCAAGGTCAAATGCTGTTATTTAAAACCCCTGCTCACTGGCTACCGACCATGTGTATGAATCGAGTCATGTATTTGATTCCACGTATGGACGGTCATATCGTGTGTGGGTCAAGTATGGCACATCGTGGTTTTGACACCTCTACCGACGAAACGACTCAGCACAATATTTTAGAAGCATGTTTAGAAATGGTGCCTGAACTGGCCGATTTCCCGATTGTACATCGCTGGGCAGGCCTCAGACCAAGTTCACCAAACGGTGTTCCATACATTGGCAAAATGCCTGAAATGGACAACCTCTGGGCAAACTTTGGTCATTTTAGAAATGGTTTGTGTATGGGCGCAGGTTCTGCACAATTGCTTCGTCAGCTTATGCTAGGTCAACCAACATTAGTTGATGCCAAAGCATATTCACCAGAGCGTTTGCAAAATAAAATATTAGCCTGAGGCGAGTATATTCTCTAAAGCCATTTTTAATTGAGGATAAGCAAACTCAAATCCTTCAGCTTGTAAGGCAGCAGGTTTAACGTATTGCCCATTCAAAATCAATTGCGACTGCTCTCCTAACAAACAGCGGAAAACTGTGCTCGGCGCTGACAACATTGGTTTCTTATTTAAAACTTGTGCAGCTTGATCAACAAAAGCTTGTTGGGTCACATTTTCTGGCGCTACCACATTATGAATTTGAGCGGATTGAGGATGCTGAAATATAAACTCGATGGCATTTAACACATCTTCAATATGTACCCAAACCACAGGCTGGCGCCCGTGACCAATTTGACCGACTAAATTAAGTCGTATAGGAAATAACATTTTAGGCAAGATACCACCACCCTGCCCGAACACTACGCCTAAACGAATAATTTTAGTATTTTGCTGAGCGTCTGCTAACGCTGCGCGCTCCCACTCTTGGCAAAGCTCGGACATAAAAATAGGCTGTGGCGAGCTTTGTTCAGTGCACACCTCTGTCCACTTTTCTTGAGCATCTATGCCGTAATAACCAATGGCAGAGCCAGAGACAATCACTTCGGGAAAAATTTGAGATTGCTTGAGCCACGCATAAAGTTTTCGGGTTGTATTCACACGGCTTTCAATGAGTTGTTTTTTACGTGACTCGGTCCAGCGTTTCTCACCAATATTTGCACCCGCCAAATTCACTACATAATCAATTTTATGGGTTGAGATATCTTCGAACTTTTGCACCCACTGCAAGGCAGGATGGTCAGATTCCTTTCCAGCCTGCCGTGTCACCGCAATCACGTTATAATTTTTTTGTAATAGGAACTTAATTAAATGCGTTCCAATAAAGCCACTGGCACCAGTAATTAATACATTCTTATTCATATTTCCTCCTAAGCTGAGGATTCAAGTTTTATTTTATTGTATAAGACTCATTTATATTTAATCGTATGAGTTTTCGTAGTGATCTATTGCACATTAAACATTTTGTCTGCCATACGCTGTGCCTGTTTGCCATAAAACCAGTAAGTAATTAAATACAACGGAATAGCCAACATTAAAATCATAATGACCATAATACTTAAGAACTGAGGCTGCTTGAGGTAAAGCATAAAGTTTTGCAAAATCTCAGGGTCTTTTCTGGCAAATAAAAACAGACCGAACAAAACACCACACAAGTTATAGCCCCAAAATATGAGGGTAAAGCCTAAAGTAAATTTCTTTTTTTCTGGTACAGTCGGTGCACGGCGTTCTTTCTTTAAAAATCTAAATAAGACAAAAATCATTGCGCCTAAATATGGAACGGCTGTTAAAATACCGCCTACACTCGCTGGTAATAGTGCTGCAATCACACCGACAATTAAGGTAAGCACGATGCACAAAGCAAAAAACCAGAGAAAGTAAGAGCGTAATTTGGTCATATTTTTGCCTAATTTATGGGTTCAAAAAATAATTATAAATTTTTTTCGATTTTTTTTCATTTTTCTGTCAACCAATCCTGATCTCTTGACGTTATATAGGGTAACAAGGTCGCAGCAACCGAATACTTCCTTTGCACGGCATCCGCAAAATTGTTTCGGTGACCTTTCATTACGACTCTTTCTTCCTTCGGATTAGGTTTTGTTAGCAGCCGAAACCCTTGATGAAGTCTTTGACCGACGATTCTCTCATCACTCGAATCGTCGGTTTTTATTTTCTAGCACTTTCATTTATTTTACGCTCACCATACACAATAGTGCTTTCGTGGCTATAAAGGCTATGCGTATACTTTTTACACCATAAAAATACGATTTAAATAATATGAACAATATTGCCTATTTCGAAATCCAGTCTTCAAACCCTGCCCGCGATGCGCAGTTTTATCAAGCTGTGTTTGGCTGGCAATTTAAACTCGATGAAAGCTTACCTATTGAATATTACCGCATAGAGACACCTTCAATTATGGGTGGTCTATTAAAACGCCCTGCTCAAACACCGCCAATGGAATATGGCACCAATGCATTTACTTGTTCGGTTCAGGTGGAAAATTTCGATGAGATAGCTGCAAAAATTTTAGCGCAAGGTGGTATTGTCGCAATGGATAAATTCGCTATTCCGGGCCGCGCTTGGCATGGCTATTTTGTCGATTTAGACCACAACGTTTTTGGTATTTTCCAAGTCGATGAAAATGCAGCTTAAAGATTTTATTTAACAACTCTAATTTATTTTTAATGTATAGCCACCGCTTTTTATCGGTGGCTATTTTATTTTAATTATTCAACAAAGCTAAAGCTGGCTTCACATGTAATTGGAAAATTTACCGAGTTGGCAATCATACATTCGTGATGTGCTTCTTCATGTAGTTTTGCTGCAAGCTCTGGGTCAGCACCTTTTTCTAACACAACCTCAGGCCTTAAAATAATTTGGGTAAAGTGACCACGTTTGACCGGATCTGTATCTTCCATAAACCCAAGTGCATGGTCAACATAACTCACAACGTGAATATGATTGACTGCACAAAGGTGTAAATACCAAAGCTTATGACAAGCTGAAGCTGACGCGACCAATAAATCTTCCGGGTTCCATCTGGTCACATCGCCTAAATAGGCAGGGTCTGATGAACCTTGAATAGTAGCCTTTTGAGGATGCTGAATACTAAAGTCTCGTTTATAAGAACGATAAGATGAAGTGCCTGTACCCGTATTGCCTTCCCACTGTATTTTTACTTCGTATTTATGAATAGCCATTTTGTTCTCAAAGTTCATGGTTTGACCTGATAGTAACAAAGCAAAGCTTAAAGGGACAAAATAATTCAGGTTTCATTGCTGGCTTAAATAACGAGCACTTTAAAATGTCTTGATAAAATCTCCTGCCAATTTATGCTAACGTATCTGTGTTTATTTTGGCTTGATGTCTGTTTCTATGTCCGTACATTTTCTACATACTTCTGACTGGCATTTGGGGCAGTTTTTTTATAATCACTCACGACATTACGAACACCAACAATTTTTAAGCTGGTTGCTCACTCAAATTCAAGAAAAACAACCTCATGCCCTGCTTATTGCTGGCGATATTTTTGATGTCATTAACCCGGGTTCTCAGGCACAAAAACAACTCTACCAATTTTTAGCAGATGCACATCGTATTGCACCGCACATGCAAACACTCATGATTGCGGGTAACCATGACTCAGGCTACCGTATTGAACAAGTCGAACCGCTTTTAGAAAAATACAATGCAAAAACCGTGGGCGTAGTTCGCTGGAATGAAGATAAAACCCTAGATCTCGACCGACTACTTTTACCTATTTATAATCAAAATCAAGATATTGTGGCGTGGTGCCTGGCCCTGCCTTTTTTACGCTCGGCTGAAATTACGGGCTTTAACGAACATACCACCAATAGCAAAAACGCAATTGCCTATTTGCACCAGCAACTCATTGCCGAAGCCAAACGTCGTAAGACACCGGACCAAGCGCTTATTTTGATGTCACATGCCCATATGCAAGGTGGCGAGACATCCGACTCTGAACGCCCCATTATTATTGGTAATGAAGAGGCACTTTCAACGACGTTATTTGAAGATGCGGTCGACTATGTGGCTTTAGGGCACTTACACAAACCACAAAAAGTAGGCCAGCCGCACATTCGTTATAGCGGCTCACCCATTCCACTTTCTTTCAGTGAAATTAACTATAAGCATCAAGTGGTTGAGGTCAAAATTGACCCTTCTCAAGAGACAGATAGCCGTTTGCAATTTGAAGCTATCGAAATTCCGCGCTGCATACAATTGCACCGCATTCGTGGTGAGCTAAACGAAGTACTGCAACAACTCAAAGCCTTACCACACGGCGTGATTGAAAATATTGACCACCGTGAATATGTCGATATTGAATATTATAGTTTAACGCCGCCACAGCCGAATTTACGTCAGCAGTTTGAAGCAGCTCTACCACCTGACCGCTATCGTTTAGTGCGTATTTCACGTCAATATGTAAATAAAGACACGACTGATTCAAATACTACCCAGCATATTGCACTTGAACCGCCAACACCAGAAAAACTCTTTCAAAACATCTGGGAAAAACAAGGTTACAGTGCCGATGATGCGGTCTTAAAAGATTTTCTGAGCCTAGTACAAGAAGCACAAAAACATCTTGAAAATGATGCAAGCCATTAAGGATATGTCATGAAAATTTTATCCATTCGAATAAAAAATCTGGCATCGCTTGCTGATGAACATTTTATTGATTTTGAAAGCGCACCTCTGGCCCATGCAGGTCTTATTGCAATTGTGGGGAAAACTGGCGCAGGTAAATCGACCATTTTAGACGCGATGTGTCTAGCCTTATTTAATCGGGTTCCACGTCTAAAAGACAGCGATGGTAAGTTAAAAGATGTCGATGGTTCCGAGTTACTGACCAATTCGCCTTTAACCGTCTTACGCCGTGGTACAGGGCATGGTTTTGCTGAGCTTTGCTTTATTGCACAAGATCAAAAACGTTATTTGGCTCGTTGGGAAATTAAACGTGCACGTGAAAACCCAAATGGCAAATTACAAAGTGTGCAGCGCCACTTAAAATGCCTAACCGATGGTGTGGTACTTGCTGACAAAGCCAAAGCGGTTGATGAAAAAGTTAAACAAATTACCCAGCTTTCTTTTGAACAGTTTACGCGTGCCGTATTACTTGCCCAGTCCGAAGTGACCGCATTTTTAAAAGCTCGAGACAGCGAACGCGGTGAATTACTTGAGTACCTAACCAACTCCAGTATTTTTGCTAAAATTGGTGAACTGGCTTTTCGTAAAACAGCCGATATTGCAAAGCAGCGTAAACAGTTGGAAGAATTTTTAGGTCACATTGAAATTTTGTCTGATGAAGAGATTGCTGCATTTACCGAGCAATACCAGCAAGCTGAACAAAACTATCAACAGTTAGAACAACAAAAACATGTCTTAGACAAACAGCAACAATGGTTTGAACGCAAAGCAAAACTTGAACAAGAAGTTCAAGCGAAACAGCAACAGTTTCAAACTCAGCAAAATCACCATCAACAATTGACTAGTGAGCGTGAGCAATTAAAACGTCTCGAAGTTTTCTCTGAAATACGCCCACAAGTTTTTCAGCAAGCTCAAAATTTACAAACACTACAACAACTTGAGCCACAAATTCAGCAAGCTCAAACCAAGTTTAATGACCTGCTACAAATTTTTGAAACGGAACAAAAACAATATCAATTTGCAGAACAACAACTCAAACAAACCCTCGATTTTGAGCAACAGCATCAACATGCTTTAAATCAAGTTCGACAGTCCATTCAAGAACGTGCTTTTATTGCCGATGAATATAAAAAGTGCAAAGAAAAAAGGCAGGTACTTGAGCAAAAACTAAGCCCACTGCAACAACAGCAAAACGCTGTACAACAGCAGATTGCACAGCTTGAGCAGAACAAAATTCATTTACAGCAGCAGCTGATCCAGACTCAGCAATATGCTGTATTAGATAAGGGCCTCTCAGCACATCTACATCAGCTTGGGCAATTTATTCAAAATTACCAAACAATTGAACAACAGATTGGAAACCCTAGCCTTGCTCGCCAAAAGCTATCGGAAGCTAAAAGTGAACTCGAACAACTCACAGCTTCACTAGGCACCGTTGAACAGATTGAGTTAAAGCTTGAACAACAGCGAAAAGATAAAGATCAGAAACTTGCTCAAGTCACGCAGTTAGATCTGATTCAACAGAAAATAAAAATTTATCATGAGCTATATACTGAGCTTCAGCAATTCACTGAAAAACATACTCAAGCCTCCGCGCAAGAGCAGCAGCTTAAAACCGTTTGCCAGTTAGCTGAACAAGACTACCAAACAGCAAAAACTGAACGTGAAAAACTACAACACATCCTACAACAGCAGCGTTTACTACACACCGAAAATATTGAGCAGTTACGGGCCAATCTTAAAGAAGGTGAAGCGTGTTTAGTCTGTGGAAGTACCCATCACCCCTACCGTATTGATGACAGTGCAGTCTCTAAAGCTTTATTCGACTTGCAGCAACAGCAAGAGCAACAAGCTATTGCACTCGAGCAAACTAAGTTTAATACATGGCAAACCCAGCAACATGCACTTACTCAGTGCCGTGCCGAGCTTGAGCAAGTTCAGAAATACTTAACTCAACTGCAAGTAAAACAAACGCACTTACAGCAAGAACTTGAGCAAGGGTTTAACCTCAATCAATTACACATTGAGCTTAATCAAGCACCTGAACAAATCTTGCAAACGCTTAACGAACTCAGACAAGCGACACAAACTGCCATAAGTTCATTTGACTCAGAAAACGTACGTTTAACCCAAGCCATTAAACAACACAATCAGCTTGTTCAAACGATTCAGCGTAATGAAAGCTTGCTCAATACGGCACAGCAATGGCAACAACAAGTTCAACATATTGTCGAGTGTTTGTCGGAAACCGAACAGCAGGCATGGCAGCAAGCAAGTAGCCAAACAGCTAAGCAGACTTGGGCTATTCTGGATGCACGTGCTAAGCAACTTGAACAACAAGAACAGTTTTCACAGCGTTTTGAACAACAGCAGCAAGAACTTAAAATGTTGACTGCTAGTCTTGAACAAATGGTCAAGCAAATTGATGAGATCGATCAAAACCTCCAAGAGATTACGCTTAAAGGTCAACAAAATAATGAAAAAGCAGTATCGCTCATTCAGCAAATGACGGGCCGCACAGACATTAAACCGCATGAATGGTTAATTGAGCATGATGCTAAACGTCAGCACCAACAAACAGCGTATCATGAGGCTAAACAGCGTTTCGAACAAACCAGACAACACTTTGAACAGCAAAAACAGGTGCTCGATCAACTTAAACATCAGTATCAACACACTGCACAACATCAACAGCAAATTGATGGGCAAATTCAAAACTGGTTAAAAGCCCATACTGATTTTCAGGCATCTGATCTTACGGCGCTCATACAGATTAATTCTGCACAAGAGCAAGACATTCGTAACCGTCTTAATCATGCCGAGCGTTTATTAAGTGAAGCCTCTTCTGCCCTTAAAACGATGCAAGAGCAATTAAGCGAGCACTTACAAACTCAGCCAGATATTGAATATGAAAAACTCGTTATACTCATTCAAGACAATATTGCAAAGCTCAAAGCACAGCTTGAAGTACGTGACGGGCTAAAGCTGAAACTTGAATTACATCAGCAAAACCTTGCCAAACAGCAAAAATACGCTGAGCAAATTCAAAATATTCAGCAAGAAGAACACCGCTGGAGTAAAATTTCAGGCTTGATCGGTGATGCCAAAGGTAAAGAGTTCCGCGACTACGCTCAGCAATATCACCTAGATATTTTAGTTGAACATGCCAACCAACAACTGGCGATGCTTTCTCAGCGTTATACGCTAAAACGCCTAGATCAGTCCTTAAGCCTTGCCATTATTGACCACGATATGGATGGAGAAACCCGCTCAGTCGCTTCTTTATCTGGGGGGGAGTCATTCTTAACTGCACTGGCCTTGTCTTTAGCAATTGCCAATATGGCGTCGGGTTCAATGAAAATTGAATCACTGTTTATTGATGAAGGCTTTGGTACTTTAGATGCTTCTTCTTTGCACATGGTGATGAATGCTTTGGACCAACTGCAAAATCAGGGACGTCAGGTCATTCTCATCTCACACATTCAAGAAATGCATGAACGTATTCCAGTACAAATTCAGGTGAAACCACTTGGCGCTGGCGCGAGCACTATTGAAGTCGTAGGTTAATTTAATCTAGGTAGTTATCTTAAATTTGATTGAATCTTATATAACAAAGGGGGCGTATGAATTACGCCCCCTCTTTTATTGTATGGTCTTGTACTAATTTTTTATTTTTTAAACATCAAAAAATTAATTCACGCAGAGTACGACAATTGCGAAACCAATACAGTACAGACCGAATAAATGCCAGCGTCCATGTTCTAACCATGAAGACAACCATTTTAATGCTAAAAGCCCAGCACCAAAGCTAAAGCACATCCCTAATAAGCTTGGAACTATCGAATGGAATACTTGTCCATGAGCTACGGTTTGTAAGCCTTGAGCGTGAACTAAACGATATAATTCTTTTAGAATTACTGCTGGCGTTAATACCACAGCCAATGCAAAACTGAACTCTTCAGCTTTTTGGCGAGATACCCCTAAAAATAATCCTGTAGAAATTGTAGCGCCAGAACGTGAAAAGCCACGGAAAGGTAAACATAACGCCTGTACTGCCCCAATAATAGAAGCACTACGCAAACTGATTTCACCTGATTGTCCGCGATCTAAACGCGAAGATAAAATAATCAGGACCCCTGCCGAAATCAGTGCAGCTGCCATTAATTTTGAGTTACTAAACAAATGCTCAATTTCGAAACTGCTCGCGCCGCCGAAGAATACATGTTTAATAATAGATTGGAGCGCTAAACCGAGTACACCAGTAATTAGGGTTGCTAAAATAATATAGAAAGCTTGTTTTTTAAAACTTTCCCAAGAAGAAAAATAAGTCTTTTTCCAAGATTTGCAAAAGTAAACGATCACGGCAAACATCGTACCTGTGTGCAACATCACAAGTAAGAAGGTCATGTCAGGTGCAGATGGATCATACCCCATTAACTTTTCAGCTAAAATAACGTGTGCGGAACTAGAAACCGGCAATAATTCAGCAAAGCCCTGAATAATTGCCAGAATGAAAACATGCAACAAATCCATACATTACACACTCAAATATTAAAATATCTGGTTTATAAATGAGGAAAATTAAATTTAAATTAACCGATTACAGTTTCGCCACAAAATATTTAACTAAACCTTAAAGTTATTTTTTTACAACAGGATCACGTTTTCCAAACAAAGCAGTTCCCACACGTACCATGGTTGAACCAGCGGCAATTGCGGCTTCTAAATCACTCGACATTCCCATACTCAATGTATCCCAGTCTTCTGGATGAGCATGTTGGTCTTTTACCGCATCAAATAATTTTTTGGCATCTACAAAAGCAGCTGTATTGTCAGGTGCCGGAATCACCATTAAGCCACGCAGCTTGATTTTCGGTAGTTGACTCATTTGAGCAACCAACTCGGCAACCTCTTCCGGTGCGCAGCCATCTTTAGTGTCTTGCCCATCAATATTGACTTGCAAACAAATATTAAGTGCAGCTTGGTCATCACCACGTTGGTTAGATAGGCGTTCGGCAATAATTAAACGATCTACCCCATGAACCCAATCAAACTTCTCGGCCAAATGCTTAGTTTTATTACGCTGAACATGACCAATGAAATGCCATTCAATATCCAAATCCTGTAAAGCATCAATTTTATCTAAAGCTTCTTGCAAATAATTTTCGCCGAATGCTCTTTGTCCTGCTGCATACATTTCACGCAATCTTTCACTCGGATGAGTTTTCGACACGGCTAAAAGTTGCACAGTTTCAGGCGCACGCTGAGCAAGTTCACAAGCTGTTCTGATTTGCTGTAATACGTGCTGTCGCGCATCTTGCAGGTAATTCATTGACAAGGTTCTCATTTTCAAAAAACTTTTTTGCTTTTCACCTAAAGCGAGGTGTTGGTAAGCCTCGGTGAAAGCCGTATATTATTCTACAAAATAATGACATATTTTGATTTACTTGGGGAAATTATGGATATTACAGAGCTACTCGCCTTCTCTGTGAAAAATGGCGCATCCGATTTACATCTTTCTGCTGGCATGCCACCAATGATTCGAGTTGACGGTGAAGTTCGTCGTATTAACTTACCAGCCTTAGAACATAAAGATGTCCACCGTCTTGTTTACGACATCATGAATGATAAACAGCGCCGTGACTATGAAGAAAAACTCGAAACTGACTTTTCTTTTGAAGTACCTAATGTTGCGCGTTTCCGTGTGAATGCATTTAACCAAAACCGTGGTGCTGGTGCAGTATTTCGTACCATTCCATCTAAAGTCCTCACCATGGAAGATTTAGGCTTAGGTCAAATCTTTAAAGATATTTGCGACTATCCTCGCGGGATTGTACTGGTCACAGGTCCAACAGGTTCGGGTAAATCAACTACGCTTGCAGCAATGCTCGATTATATTAATGAAAACCGCTATGACCATATTTTAACGGTGGAAGATCCAATCGAATTTGTACATCAGTCCAAGAAATGTCTGATTAACCAACGTGAAGTGCATCGTGATACACATGGCTTTAATGAAGCCCTTCGCTCAGCACTACGTGAAGACCCAGATATTATTTTAGTCGGTGAGATGCGTGACCTTGAAACGATTCGATTAGCACTTACTGCTGCCGAAACAGGTCACTTGGTATTTGGTACGCTTCACACCACATCGGCTGCAAAAACCATTGACCGTGTGATTGACGTATTCCCTGCCGAAGAAAAAGACATGGTTCGTGCCATGCTGTCTGAATCTTTACAGGCAGTTATTTCACAGACCCTACTTAAAAAGAACGGTGGTGGTCGTGTTGCGGCACATGAAATTATGATTGGTATTCCGGCTATTCGTAACTTAATTCGTGAAAACAAAGTCGCACAAATGTACTCAGCTATTCAGACTGGTGCTAACCATGGTATGACGACCCTCGACCAAAGCCTAAAAGGTTTGGTTTCACGTGGTGTAATTAGTCCACAAACAGCCCGTACAGCGGCGAAACAGCCTGAATCATTCCTATAAAAATAACAAAACAGCGAGAATACAATTATGGATTTTAATGACTTGCTCAACCTGATGGTTGAAAAAAAATCATCCGATCTGTTTATTACAGATGGTGTTGCACCATCGATGAAGATTAACGGGCAAATTGTTCCAATTTCAAAAAATAGCCTTTCAGGTGAAGTGATTGGACAGCTCTTACATTCCATCATGAGTGAAAAACAACGTAAAGAATTTGCAGAGACTCGTGAATGTAACTTTGCCATCATGAACCGCGATAAAACGGCGCGTTTTCGTGTCAGTGCTTTTCAGCAACGTGACATGCCGGGTATGGTACTACGTCGAATTGAAACGAAAATTCCTTCAATTGATGACTTACAGTTGCCGACTGTGCTTAAAGATTTATCGATGACCAAACGCGGCATTATTATTTTCGTAGGTGCAACAGGTACAGGTAAATCGACTTCATTGGCTTCAATGATCAGCCATCGTAACCATAACTCTAAAGGCCATATCATTACCATTGAGGACCCGATTGAGTTTATTCACGAACATGCAGGCTGCATCATTACTCAACGTGAAGTCGGTATTGATACAGACTCATTTGAAATTGCTTTAAAAAATACGTTACGACAAGCGCCAGATGTCATCTTAATTGGTGAAATCCGTTCTCGCGAAGTCATGGACTACGCAATTGGCTTTGCTGAAACAGGACACCTTGTATTAGCTACAATGCACGCCAACAACGCCAACCAAGCACTCGACCGTATTATTCACTTTTTCGAAAGTGACCGTCATAGCCAGCTTTACATGGACTTGTCTCTTAACTTAAAAGCCATGATTGCACAGCAGCTTATTCCAACACCAGATGGTAATTCACGCCGTGCAGCGATTGAGATCTTAATTAACTCACCATTAATTTCAGACTATATCCGTAAAGGTGAAATTCATGAAATTAAGGACTTGATGAAACGCTCACGTGAGCTTGGTATGCAGACCTTTGACCAAGCTTTATTCGACTTATATAAAGCAGGCCAAATTACTTATAAAGATGCGCTTAAACATGCCGACTCACCAAACGATTTACGTTTAACGATTAAGCTTGCAAATGAAGGGCCTGATCAAATAACAGACGAAAAACAGCATTTAACTTTTGATCGTCAGTAATTTCTTCATAAAAAAAGGAAGGTTAAACGTAACCTTCCTTTTTTATTTGTTTTCTTTGTGTGAAAACGATTATTTCTTGCGCAATGCATCCTGACATTCTGGTTCATTACAGTAACCATAGAGATTTAATGAGTGACCCGTTAAGGTAAACCCATGTTGTTCTGCTACAGAATGCTGTTCTTTCTCGATAACATCATTAGTAAATTCAATAACTTTGTTGCAGTTTTGGCAAACCAAGTGATCATGGTGGTCTTCTTGCATAATTTCGAAAACAGAATGATTATTTTCAAAATGATGACGTTGAATAATACCCGCAGCTTCAAATTGTGTTAACACACGGTAAACTGTCGCAAGTCCGACATCTTCCCCTTGCTCTAACAAAGTCTTGTAAATATCTTCAGCGCTAAGATGATGTTGTTTTGAATTTTCTAATAATTCCAAAATCTTAATTCGTGGAAGGGTAACTTTAAGTCCAGCTTTGCGCAAATCTTGATTGGAAATAGGCATGAAAAAAGGTCTCTCAACAAATCTCAAGTTGGAATAGGCAATAGAATTTATATGAAGTATGATCTATCCTTTGATCAAATGCATCATAATTTATTGGGATAGTGTAGCAAAATGCAAAAACTCGTGCTGACGTTATTCGTCACTTCACTCCTAGCTGGTTGTTCAATCTTTGGTGTATATAAGGTTGATATTCCTCAAGGGACTCCATTGACTAAAGCTCAAGCCTCTCAAGTACAGGTCGGCATGAATTTCCAGCAAGTGCGCTTTTTGCTTGGTAGCCCAACAGTGACTGATCCCCTCAATCCACAACGTTGGGACTATATCTACAACTATATCCCGGGAACATATGCTAAAAAAGCGAAAATCCCCGCAGCACATGGTCAGCATTTAAAAATTTACTTTGATGGAACTGGAACTGTAACTAAAATTGAAGGTTTAGAGACTATTCCAGAATCGCAACCAGGTTTACCTGCTTCTAAAGAAGCAATTTTAACTGCCCCACCACTATAATCGTTTTTTCTAATAAAAAGAAACCCCTCAAGTGAAAAAACTTGAGGGGTTTTGCTTATTGAGCTGATTGCTTAAAGCGATTGCCTTTAATGTATCTGCCTACAGGGTTCTTCGCGGCACGTTTTCTACGAATATCTTTTGGATTAATCGTTAAAGGTCTATAAACCTCAACTCGATCACCTGCATGTATTACGGCATCAGCTTCTACTTTTACTCCAAAAACGCCGAGCTGAAGTGGTTCAGGCAAATCAACTTGACTTGATAAACCACTGACATGAACTGCCTGTGAAGCAGTCATTCCCTCTTCAAATGGAACAGAGATTAGAAACTGTTGCTCTGGCGCTGCAAACGCAACCCAAACTTGTTGAATGCGTTCCATTAGATACTTTGCCCAATTACAGCAATCATTGCCACAATAATTGAAAGTGGCAACACAATACGTACAGCAATACGCCATAAGTTATAGAAAAGCTCATTGCTGAAATTCATCGATTTACGTAAGTGACTAATTTTCATAATCCAACCTGCAAAAATTGCATAGATCAAACTAATGAGTAAGCCCCAAAGCATAAGAATCAACGTAAATAAGTTATGAAGTTCAGGCACAGCCCAAACTGCAATCGCAACAATAAGAATCACCCATTGTAAAACAGGCATAAGCTGACGCTGAGCAAGTTGTTCTCTTGCTAACTGCACAAATAATGCTGATGTCATCACGCCAGTAAATATCCACGTAAGGACTGATAATTGAGCTTGAAGCGAGAAGAAACCAAAAGCAATTACAGCAATGAGCTGAGCCAACCAAATTGGAAGAACAGTTTTCGTTGCACCTTCTTGAGTCTGAACAGTGCCAACACTATTTTGCCAGTAAAGTCCTAAACCTAACCCGCTCGCTACAAGTGCAAGTACGGTTGCATTACCCCACTCTTTAAACTCTACATTGGTCCAATGCCAAGGCTGTAACGTGGTACCCATCATATTTGCCAACACAATAGAAGCGATTACCCCTATGGTCATTAACAAAACAAGAATTTGACGAGGAATAAATGATAAGACCAAGGCAGCAACTGCAAGGCCCGCAAAAATGATTTGACCGGAAACGCCTGGGGCAAACTGCGCAACTAATATATTGCTTGCAGTGCTCAGTACATTACTCGCTAAGAAAGGAATAAAAACAACAGCAAGCCAGCCAACCACGCGCCATTTAGGTGAACTATCTGCTTCACGAGTTAAACTCGATAACGCATTTAAAGCGGTTGTTTTAGATCGTTTTGCTAAAGCAATTTCCAAATAACAAACTGGTAATGCCAATAACAACATTGTGCCAAACCACAATAACCAGAAATCGAGCTGACGATCAATCTGGATGCCCATGGTTGGTGCCAAAGTGGCCATGATGACAAAAGATAAGCAAAACGCCATAAGAGGCGATAACCAACGTGACATAGGTATGTCCTGCATTATGCATTCCTTGAAAAAGTCTTTAGATATTTTGCCCGTCTCATGCATGAAAATCAAAGTCTGCACAATAAAAAAAGCAAACCACCGAAACGATAGTTTGCCGCGCTAACTGTATATTAGAGTTTTTCGAGTTAAATTTATGAGAAAAAACGGGCGAACCAGTTCTTTCCTTTCTTCTTTTCTTTTTCTCTAATAATCCCCATCATATTTTCTTTTACTGCCCCTACATAATCAGCATCATCATGTTGAATATGATTAATTAACCATTTAGCCAAAATTTCTTGTAATTCAGCTTCTATAGTATGCCCCATTTCAAAACGCTCACGATATAACTCTATTTTTTTAATAAACAAATCATGTACGCGTTTATGAGGTACTCTATATTTATAATCAGCTTCTTCTTGCAAACTTTCTTCAAAGGTAAAATGTGACTGTGTATAATCGATAATATTGTCTAAAACATCTTTAATACGACGTCTATCTTCATCATCTTTTACATCATCAATCTCATTAATATAATCGAGTATTCGTTTATGTTGCTCATCAATAACATCAATACCCGTATTATATTCTGAAGCCCATTTCATTTTCATACACCACCCCCAATGATGTTCAATGACTGTTGCATAAAACGCATCTTATCTTTAAAGGGTATAAATAAAAACAAACCTATTTTGTCGGCTTTATATAAATAAAAATAAATAATTAATTAAGTTTTTGATTTATAAAATATTTAATAATATTAACCAACTAAAACAATAAAGTATTTTTTAAACAAAATACTTTATTGTTAATTAAGTGAAATATATATTAGTCAAGCAATTACATTTATTTTTACTGAAGATTTAATACTGATCTGCACGAGTAATACGTTTAAGTTCAGGATTTTTTTCTTCACGTATTAATCTTTCAACATGTGTTATTGCTTTTTTTATAGGCTGGCCATGTTGAAATAAAATCATTTCACCAGGTTGATATGCTGTCCAAGTTTCATTATGTGTTAAAGGCTCAGTGGTTATTACTGCAACCCGATCTTCAGGAGTCGTTACTTGACTAAAATCGACTTCGACATCTAAATCGATTAAATGCGCATTATTAAATGGATATTCACGAACGAGCCAATGCAATTTAGTAATTGCATAACTAAATAAAGCTTTGCCATTAGATAAACAGAAATTAAATGTGCCATATTCTGCAATTTGTGGAGAAATTTTCTCTAGCACTTCAAATATCTGTTCAAGACTTGGTTCTTCATAGCCAAATACTTCTACAAGCTGGTCTAATAAATAACAAAATGCTCTTTCACTATCAGTATTTCCTACTGGTGTAAAACGCCCACTCAAGGGTGGATTAAAATCATGTAAATCGCCATTATGAGCAAAAATCCAGTGACGTCCCCATAGCTCACGAATAAAAGGATGTGAGTTCTCAAGTGTAATTTTGCCTTGGGTTGCCTTACGGATATGCGCGATTACGTTACGTGATTTGATAGGATAATTACGTATAAGATCAGCAATTGGTGATTCAACTGCAGACTGGTTGTCTACAAATAATCGGCATGCCTTATCTTCAAAAAAGGCTATACCAAAACCATCACTATGGTCAGAGGTAATTCCTGCGCGCTGTGAAAAACCACGGAAAGAAAAAGTGATATCCGTTGGTGTTGCACAATTCATTCCTAATAGCTGGCACATATTGTTTTAAACTTTTCGCTTCATTACCTCATACATACTATTGTGCATGAGAGTAAAATAGCTTGTAAATCCCAATATGCGCTCGCTATTACAAAATATAAGATATCTTTATCGCTGAGCCATTTTGTTCATTACAAAAGAAGTTGCGATTTTATTCACTTCCAAAAATACAAAATAGTCGAGACAGTTAAATTCAGCATCAAAAAAGGCATCTTTAGATAGTTTAGACTGCATACTCAAATACATTTGAAACAGTTTCGGCATGCGCTCATCTTGAGGAAAGCTAAACTCAGGATATTCAGGTTCATAAATTTTTTTAGAACGAATATCGATGGTTTTACTGTCTGGTAATTGCTGAATCTGACGGTGCGTATAGTACGCTCTGGCCAAGTTATCTTGCAGATGAATACTGACACAGCCCATTAAATATTTAGCGCGCATTGACCACAAAACTTTAGGTGCAAGATTCAACCATAACGTTGAAAGGGCCTTTCCATTACGGAAACGCGGATGTACACAGGTACGCCCTATTTCTAATACATTTGGCAAATGTGATAAGTGGGGAACAATATCAAATTCATGAGCACTATAGCTTTGTGCAATTTCATGGCCCTGAAAGAGTTTGAGGCGTGTATAAGCTACAATCTCTCCCGTCCATTTCTCACGTAATACTGCATGCTCACAGCTAAAGTCGTAAATATCTTGATCTAAGTTATCTTCAAAATGAATACCGAACTGTTTACTAAATTGTTGTGCACGAAACCGTTGTACATCTTGTAATTCTTTTAAATTATCAACCCATTCAAAGCGAAATTGTGTTTGATTCGTAGCCTTATGGCGATTTAGAGGTAAAGTCCACGTTTGGCGATATTGATTAAATTTTTCCAGCATAATGAACGCTCCTAGTGACACCCCCTACACTAGTCAAAGCTCATGACAAAAAAATGACCAAAATTAAATGGCATAAAAAAAGACCACTTAGCGTGATCTTTTAATGAAAATAATAATTTTAGTGGGCTGAATGAGTACGGTTAGAAATAAGCGTACCTACACCATGATCTGTAAAGATTTCAAGTAATGTCGCGTGCGGTACACGGCCATCAACAATATGAGCACTCACAACACCGCCTTTTACAGCATCTAATGCACAACCTACTTTAGGAATCATTCCGCCGTAAATCACACCTGTCTCAATTAAACGGTCAACTTCTTGTGTGGTTAATCCGGTTAAGAGATTTTTGTTTTCATCTAATACGCCGGTAATATTCGTAAGCAGAATTAATTTTTCTGCGCCCAGTGCTTCAGCAACCTTGCCAGCTACTAAGTCAGCATTAATGTTGTAAGTATTACCTTTTTCATCAACGCCTAAAGGAGCAATAACAGGAATAAAGTCACTTTGAGTAAACATCTCCAATACGTCTGTTTTTACCCCAGTCACTTCACCCACCATACCTAAGTCGATATGTTTGATAGAACCGTCTTCTTCGTGCTTTTCCATTAATAATTTACGGGCACGTAAAAGATTGCCGTCTTGACCCGTGAGGCCAATCGCACGTCCACCATGTTTATTAATTAAATTAACAATGGATTTGTTTACGCTACCACCTAATACCATTTCAACCACTTCCATAGTGGCTTCATCGGTCACACGCATACCGTCAATACGGTCAGACTCACGGCCTAATTGCTTCAAGAAAGAGTCAACTTGTGGGCCACCACCATGTACAACAACCGGGTTTAAGCCCACAGTTTTAAGTAAAACGATATCGCGAGCAAATGAACTTTCCAATTCCGGATCAGTCATCGCATTACCACCGTATTTCACCACCAGCGTCTTACCAGAAAAACGTTGAATATATGGCAAAGCTTCAATCAAGATTTTTGCTTTGTCGACGCCGAGATGCTGATCTTGTGGCATTGCGCCTCTCCTTATTAGGCCTCAGAAAGTTCTTGTGCAATTTGCGGGTAACGCTCTTGCAACATATCAATAAATTTTTGCTGGATTTCCTTTAAACGCAAAGGACTATCAGCGTCAAATCTTACGGTAAAATACTCACCCGTATTTGATGCTCGAATAATGCCAAAACCATCATCAAAATCAAGACGTACGCCATCAATTTTACTAATATGAGCGCCTAAACGATGGCTCAAAATTTCAATGTCTTGTAGTACATGCTTAGGATCTGATTGGTGAGTACTGATATAGGTATCTTCGGTACAGCATCTTTCAGGATAAATAGAAAATAAATCCGAAACTGTTGCCGCATTAGACTCGGTGAAATATTCCATTACACGCAGTGCCGCATATATACCATCGTCATACCCAAAACCACGTCCGTCATTAAACACATAGTGGCCAGCATATTCGCCACCAAAAATGGCTAGGCCTTTGGACTTAGACAAGTATGAACGGAGGAAACTGCTACCCGTACGAATCATTTTCGGTTTACCACCGAGTCGCTCTACGGTTCTTTGAACCATAAGCGAACATTTCACATCAAATACAATTTCTTTATGGGGCTGCTGTTCCAGACACATTTGCGCAAATAGCGACAGTAACCGATCAGCTGTAAGTATGTTGGCTTTTTCATCGAGTAATACGACGCGGTCACCATCACCATCAAGCGCAATACCAATATCTGCACTTTGTTCAACAATTGTTTTACGCAACTCTTTCAAATGTGCAGCATGTGAAGGGTCTGGCGCATGATCAGGGAATTCACCATTTGGCGCCGTACGTAAGGCAATAACCTCACAGCCCATCTTTTCGAGTACCAGTTTCGCACAGTGCCCTGCCGAACCATGTAAACCATCCAGCACTACTTTTAATGGACGTTTGAGTTGAATGTCTTCAAAGATGGCTTGCTGATATTTTTTGCAAAATTCTGATTTAAATTGAGGGGTTGATAATTCTAATAATGAAATCGGATGAGTAGGAACATAAGTTTGCGCGAACTCACCGACTTGCTGAATCATTTCTGGAGATGGAGGTTCGCTTCTTAAAATCCACTTAATACCATTATCTGATTTTGGATTATGGCTAGCTGTCACCATAATTCCATTACCGCCAAACTCACGTGCAATGTAATACATCATCGGAGTTGAGCAGCAACCAATGTTTGTAACTTTGAGGCCCTGCTCTACTAATATCTCTTCAATTAAATGCGCATAAGCTGGGCTTGTGAGACGGGCATCATAACCAATGACCAGTTGAGTTTGTTCTGCTTGTTTATATTGTTGTGCCAATCCATAGGCAATTGAACGGACGACATCCGTAGTTAAATAAGAAAGTTTGCCTCTAATATCGTAAGCACGGAAAATATTTTTTGGGAATGAGTGTCTTACATTCATAGCGTATCTTCTATTTAAAGATCAATCTGATCTATCGCAAAAATATAGAGTATTCAAAAAGGTATTTGCTAAAAAAGTTAAAAGAGTATGAGTAAAGCGTGTTGTAATATAATTCATTGTAACATTCAAGGTATAAAAAGAAACACCTGTAAAACAGGCGTTTCTTTTCATTATTTTTTATAAGTTAATTATTGTTTACCAGTGTGACCAAAGCCACCAGCACCGCGTAAAGTTTCTTCAAATTCCTCTACTTGTTCAAACTCAGCCTGAACAACTGGGACTAAAACATATTGTGCTAAACGTTCACCTGGTTCTAAACGGAAAGTGGTTTGACCACGGTTCCAAACTGAAACCATCAATTCGCCTTGATAGTCTGAGTCAATTAATCCGACCAAGTTACCAAGAACAATGCCGTGTTTATGGCCTAAACCTGAACGCGGTAAAATTAAACCAGCAAAATTCACATCATGAATATAAATTGCCATACCTGTTTTAACTAATACAGTTTGGCCTGGTTCAATATCAATTGCTTCATCTAAACAGGCACGTAAATCTAAACCTGCTGATCCTGCTGTTGCATACGAAGGTAAAGGCCATTCTTTACCTAAACGTGGATCGAGCAATTTAACTTGAACTTTCATGAGATTTCCTAAAAATTAAAAAAAATTAACGCTTTAATAAAGCTTTTAAATTTGCCAAATATTGTTGAGCCTGTTCTTTAGGGTCAACATTTGCTGCAATTTTCTTTTTACGCCCTAACCATTCGAGCTCGTCTTGTGGAAGCTCATCAAGGAAACGGCTTGGGGGCATTTGTTTCATTTGACCACCATTTTTACGCTGTTCTGCCAAAGTTAAAGTTAAGCCTTGACGCGCACGGGTAATTCCCACGTACATAAGACGGCGTTCTTCTTCAATGGTTTCAGCTGCAATCGAGTTCTTATGCGGTAAAAGCTCTTCTTCAAGTCCCATAATATACACAAATGGGAACTCCAAACCTTTTGCTGCATGCAAAGTAAGTAGGTTTACTTTGTCAGTGTCCTCTTCTTCTTGCTGTTGTTCTAACAAATCGAGCAAGACCAGTTTTCGAATAACGCTTTCAATGTTCTTTTCATCAACATCTTCTGCACGATTAATCAGATTTTGAATACTGGTAAATAAATTCTCGATGTTATCAAGCTTACTTTTCTCTTGAGCAGGTGTTGCAGACTGCTCGCGAATATAGTCGATATAACCTGCCTCATTCATCATTTGACGAACTTTAGGTACAGGCTCATCGTCTTCTAACAACTCACGAGTAAACGTTGCGATAAAGTCAGCAAACTCATGTAATTGAGTTTCTGCCTTTTTAGGAAGCACCATACTTAAACGCTGGTCGGAAGAGGCACCAAGTAAAGACAAATTATTTTCTTGCGCAAATAATCCTAGCTTCTCAAGAGTAACTGGGCCAATCGCACGTTTAGGGGTATTAATAATACGTAAGAAAGCACTGTCATCTTCAGGGTTAATAATAAGACGCAAGTAGCTCATTACGTCTTTAATTTCTGCACGAGCAAAGAATGATGTACCACCAGAGAGCTTATACGGAATCTGCATTTGGCGAAGCTGGGTTTCTAATACACGCGCCTGAAAGTTTCCACGGTATAACACAGCGTAATCTTTCCAGTTCTTACCATTCATCAGTTTATGAGTCAGCAAGTCTTTAACTACGCGTTCAGCTTCATCGTCATCATTACGACAAGTAATAATTCTAATGACCTCGCCATGGCCTTTATCACTCCACAATTTCTTATCAAAAATATGCGGGTTATTTTGAATCACACAGTTTGCAGCTTTCAAAATACGGCTGGTCGAACGGTAATTTTGCTCAAGCTTAATAATATGTAAATTTGGAAAATCCTGTTTAAGCAAAGCCATGTTTTCAGGCTTCGCCCCTCGCCATGCATAAATCGACTGGTCATCATCACCAACGGCAGTAAACTGCCCCATTACACCAACCAATAGTTTCACTAAAATATATTGTGCAGTGTTGGTATCTTGATATTCATCGACCAATAAATAACGAACACGGTTTTGCCACTTATCACGTACCTCTGCATTTTCTTGCAGTAATCGTGTTGGCATAACGATTAGATCATCAAAGTCGACTGCATTGTAGGCACGTAAATTACGCTCATAAAGTTGGTAAAGATGGGCAAATTGAACATCTTCGGGTGTTTCACACGTCGAATGTGCTTGTTCTGGCAAAATCAGATCATTTTTCCAATCTGAGATTTTCTTCATTGCCTTGGCAATTAACTCTTTACTCTCAGCACCTGATAAATTATCGCGATGCATCAGGTCCATCAAAATACGTTTACAGTCATCTGCATCCAAAATCGAAAAATTGGCTTTTAAAGGTAAATTTTTAAGTTCTAAACGTAAAAGATTTAAACCAAAAGTATGGAAAGTCGAGACTGATAAACCTTTTGCTTCCTCGCGTGATAAAAGCTTGGTTACACGCTCTTTCATTTCACGTGCAGCTTTATTAGTAAAGGTCATCGCTGTAATACGATGCGCTGGAATACGGCAATGTTGCACCAAATAGGCAATTTTACGAGTAATTACCGATGTTTTACCTGAACCAGCACCAGCAAGCACCAATAAAGGGCCTTGAGTATATTTCATGGCTTCTTCTTGCTTGTCGTTCAATTGACTGGCAGATGACATCGTGTATTACCTCTTAATTTTTCGAGCATGATTATAGTCATCTCTTTTTTAGAATCCCAATAGTAAATCTACGGATATGTATAAATGATGTCTAATAATGCAATTTATGCACCGCAGAATGTCGTGATTATTTCTTGTACTGCACCCATAAAAAAACCACCCGAAGGTGGTTTTTGAAACAATAAATTAAATCTTATTGTTTAGCATAAATGCTGATTTCTACACGACGGTTTTGTTCACGACCAGAAGCAGTTGAGTTGTCTGCGATTGGGTTAGAAGAACCATAACCTTGTGCATCGATACGGCTTGAAGAAACGCCTTTACCAGCTAAAAAGATTTTAACTGATTGAGCACGTGCTTGAGATAATGGAATGTTGATAGAGTCATTACCAGTGTTATCTGTGTAACCAGTAACTAAAATCGCACTCTTGTTATCTTCAGCCAATGTTTGCGCTACTTTGTCCAAAGTTGCATAGAAGTTTGGCTTGATGTTTGATTTGTTCGTATCAAAAGTGATGCTACCAGGCATGATCAATTGAACAGAACCATCTGGGTTACGGCCTACTTCTACACCAGTACCCGCCATTTGTTCACGTAATTTTTTCTCTTTTTGGTCAAGATATAAACCACCAGCTGCACCAAGAACTGCACCGATTGCCGCAGCACGGTTGTTTTGACGGCTAGAGTTTGCACTTGATTTAGAAATACCATAACCTCCTGCTGCGCCGATTAATGTACCTAATGCGGCTTTATCGTATTCAATTCCACCAAGGTTGTTACCTGTTGTCTGACAACCAGAAAGTACTACTGCTGCCCCTACGACTGTTGAAATAACTAATGCACGCATTGCATGCCTCCTCACTTTGTGTGTTTTGTTGTCTGGATGAATAATGAAACAAAAAGGAAGTATAAAACATTGATATTTTGTTAATAATAAACAGTTTAGTTAGTTTTTTGTAATATTTTGATGCACTTTAAGACGTGCACTCATCACAATTTCTTCATTGTTGTCTAAGATACCGTTGTATTTCATTTCATGATAGTTATAGTTGAACAACTTTCTATGGATTTTGGATATTCGGGGCCATTTATATGTCAACTGCACCCAATAAGCAATCTGCGCTAAAAAAAATTACACGTGGACTCACTGTCGGTACAGTCATTACAGGTAGCACCTTTTTTCATGGACCACCTGTATTGGCTTTGGGTTTAACCAAGTTATTTAAAAAATCATCCAAAGTAGATGAAACCAACATTCAAATTACAAATAGCTGGCTCAGTGTCAACAATTGGCTCATTGACCATGTTCTACCTAATTTAAAATGGGACATTACGATCGACGAAGGTCTTGATTTAAGTATGCAAGGCCGTTACTTAATGACTTGTAACCATCAAAGTTGGGTTGATACGACTGTAAACCAGTATTTCGGCTTAACCCGTATGCCACTTACCCGTTTTTTTACCAAGTGGGAACTCATCTTTATTCCATTCGTTGGTCAAGCCTTTAAAATTTTAGGCTTCCCAATGATGAAACGTCATACCAAAGAGCAAATCGCGAAAAACCCTGAATTAAAAGACCGCGATATGATGGAAGCACGTAAAGCATGCGAACAGCTCTTAAGCCAGCCTTTTACATTATTAAACTATTTGGAAGGTACACGTTTTACTCAGGAAAAACATGATCAACAAAATTCGCCATATAAACACTTACTAAAACCTAAAGCAGGTGGTTTGGCACTGGCTTTAAATATTTTAGGCGACAAAATTGATGCTTTAGTTGATATGACGATTGTTTACCCTGACGGTGTACCAGGTTATGGCGATTTCTGGTTAGGTGATGTTTCACAAATTGCGGTAAATCTTCGTAAAATTGAAATACCAGCTTGGGTACTCGGCGGTAACTACGAAGATGACCCAGTTTACCGTGAGCGTTTTCAACAATGGGTACATGAACTCTGGACTGAAAAAGATCAACTCATCGAACAAATGAAAGCTCGATATACTACTTCAACTCATTAAAAGCATTTACAGCTATGCAAAACAGTTCCAGAAAACAAGCACAATATTATCATATGGACCCAAACAGCATTTCATTTAAGCTGTTTTTGATTTATGACATCTTTATGGTGTTTATTATTATTTTCAATCTGTTCTGTCTTGCAGCAAATTTCTTTTTAATGAGCAGTATTGGGGCATGGTTTTTCGAACATATTCACTTGCCCCAAGTACTCAGCTTTTATAAAACCTATTTACACCCATGGGTAATTACGACAGAAGCTTGGTTTATTGGCTTTTTAATTACTGAATTTTTTGTCCGTTGGGGCATTTCTATTGTTTATAAACACCATAAACGTTGGTTCTTCTTTCCATTTATTCACTGGTATGAAATTTTAGCCATCATTCCGCAATTGCGTTTTTTACGTTTGTTTCGTGCCGGCATTATTGCCTATCGCTTATATGAATTAGGCTATCCGGTTATTCCTGAAAGCTGGAGAAAAAACGGTTTATTTTATTATCGTGTCGTTATGGAAGAGCTATCTGATCGCGTGGTTATTACGGTTATTGATGGCATTCGTAATGAGCTTCAAACAAGCTCAACACATAAGCAAATTATTCATGAGCTGGTTAACCATCATCGTGAACAATTTACGGTTACCCTGACCTCCATATTACAAGAATCCTTAGCTACAGCATTAAAAGAACAAAAGCCCGCAATTACAAAAGGTGTTGGACAAATTGTTGATCAAGCCATAGAAGATACGCCAGAATTAACCCAATTATTACGCTTAATTCCTTTAGTCGGAGGCCGTATTGAACAGCAAATACAAAGTATTGGTCAAAGACTTGGGGAAAATATCAGTGCAGGTTTAATTGAACCTTTAATTGAAGGGTCAAAAGAACAGCCCAATGCAACTTATCAATTAATTTCAGAAAAAATAAGTAACGTGAATATTAATAACCGTGAGCTTGAACAACTTGTAGAGTCTGTAGTGTTTGAAAGTCTCGAAGCAATTCGCAAACAAGTTAAAGTCAAACAGTGGCAACAAACCCTTGCGGAGCATGATCGAATCAAAGAATAAGCATTTACTTAATTTTTTATGAAACACGCTAGAGAATTGGCACGATTTGTTCTAGCATTTGCTCTATTTACAATAAACTTAACGATATTACAGCTCGTTTTAACGCCTTGAAGGAAGACTTATGGCTGATATCCGGATTACCGGCAGAATGGTTAACTTTAGCAGGATAACCTTCGATACGAATGATCATGATGTGATCCGCCAGCAATTATCAAATATTCTAAATGAAGGTTCCTATCAGGGAACTGTCGTTATTATAGATAGTACTGTTGAGCAAGAGCTCATTGCTTTAATTCAGTTGTTAGTCAGCTTAGGTTTACAGCCTATGGCGGTTATTGACGGTATTTTAGGTGATGAAGCACGCGCCATTCAGTTCCCTGTATTACCGGCAGACCAGCCATTACAACGCATTAAAGCAACTGCGGAGCAAGTTGCAATTGTAGAGAAAGCTGCCCCTGCACAAGCCTCAACAGAAACAAAAAAACCACTAAATAATAATGCAGTTGCCCATATTACCTCTTATCATGATGAAATTTTGCGTACAGGCCAATCTCTTGTACAAGACCAAGGCGATATTATTTTAAAAGCTGGCATGAATAGTGGATCTGAAGTGATTGCTTCAGGAAATATACATATTTATGGCACGGTTCGTGGTAGAGTCATTGCTGGTGCGGGTGGGCACGCTGCTGCACGCATTTTTTGCCAATCTTTAGAGGCTGAACTCGTTTCCATTGCCGGAACATATTGTGTCGCAGATGATATCCCTAAACATGTGGTAAAAAAGCCAGTACATATTTATTTAAATGAAAAGCAAGAGCTTGAATTTGAAGCTCTAGAACTTTAGTTTATTAAGCAAATCACCAAAAAACAGCCCTTTTAAGGGTGTATGTATGACCATAATAGGAGTGGATTCGGTGGCCAAAATTGTTGTCGTAACATCAGGCAAAGGTGGTGTAGGTAAAACTACAACGAGTGCATCTTTTGCAACAGGTTTAGCCCTTCGTGGTCATAAAACTGTTGTGATTGACTTTGATGTAGGCTTACGTAACCTTGATTTAATCATGGGGTGTGAGCGTCGTGTTGTTTATGATTTCGTCAATGTAATTAATAATGAAGCACGTCTGCAACAAGCCCTTATTCGCGATAAAGATATCGAAAACCTTTACATTTTGCCGGCTTCACAAACCCGTGATAAAGATGCTTTGAGCGACGAAGGTGTTGCTCGTGTAATTGATGAGCTTTCTCAAGAATTTGATTACATTATTTGTGACTCACCTGCGGGGATCGAGCGTGGTGCGATTTTAGCAATGTACCATGCAGATGAAGCAATCATTGTGACAAACCCTGAAATTTCTTCAGTACGTGACTCTGACCGCATCATCGGAATGTTAGACAGCAAAACTAAAAAAGTTGAACACAACGAAGGACGTATACGTAAGCATTTATGTATTACACGTTTTAACCCTGAACGTGCTGACCGTCAGGAAATGCTGACGATTGATGATATTTCTAAAGATATTTTACGCGTACCGACATTAGGTGTTATTCCTGAATGTCCAAGTGTATTACAAGCATCAAACGAAGGTAAGCCAGTTATTCTGTACTCAGAAACTAAAGCTGGCCAAGCGTATGATGACTTGGTTGCTCGCTTTCTTGGCGAAGACCGCCCTTATCGACACATCACAGCTCAACCTAAAGGCTGGTTAGCACGACTATTTGGAGCGTAGATATGGCAGGATTCTGGAGTAAATTATTTAGCAGTGAAGAAAAACCATCAAGTGCTCAAACTGCCAAAGATCGTTTAAAAGTTATTGTTGCATCAGAACAAGGTTTAGGCCGTCGTTTAAGCCAAGACAAGATTGACCAAATGAAGAAAGAAATCATGCAGGTGGTCAGTCGCTATGTAAGCGGCGTAGGCGAACAGCATATCCAAATGCAAGTTCGTTCTGAAGCAAATATCGAAATGTTAGAAATGAATATCAATTTACCTGAAGAACGATAATTCTATTTCTGACTATTCAATAAATCAGAATCAAGGCAAAATAACGCAAGTTATTTTGCCTTTTTTAAAATGAGGAGATTGTCATGGCATTATCACAGCCAGCAACTTTCAATGAAGAATGGTCCGATGAGCGTGTTTTTGCCTACCTCAACCAACTTCCTCCAAATGGTGTGAACGCAGACTTTCATGTGCTCTACCATGCTTTCAAACATATGCGTCCAAATGACTATGAACGTCTTTTGACTAAATTCGTTGCAGATGGGCGAGATATCAATGCAACAAATCCTGAAGGCGAACGCATTCATGACGTGATTGCTAAGTTTCCGCGTCAATCAGCGCCGTTTTTAGAAGTTTTAGCAAAGTTTGCTTAAGCTTAAGAATAAAAAAAGCCTCTTTAAGAGGCTTTTTTTATTGTCTGGAGTTATCGATTTCCAATCAAGAAAATACCAAATACGGTAAAAATACCACCTGAAATCCCATCAATCCATTTTGAAAAATTACGGTAAGCTACTCTAAAACTCGGTAATGAGAAAATAAAAGTCACAAAGCAGAACCATAAAATCGTTTCAACCGACACAATAATAAACAGTAACCAATGAACTTGATCAAGCTGAGGGTTAGCTAAAAATAAAGAAAACACACTACCAAAATAAATCACGGCTTTAGGATTCGATAAATTGGTAAGTAATCCTTTCATAAAAAATAAGTAAGGTGCTTTAGGCAACTCAACAGTTGTCACCTCTTGCTGCTGATCTTTTGAAAATGCTGAACGCAACATTTGATAGCCTAACCAACATAGGTACAAACCACCTGCGATGAGTAACCCTTGCTTTAACCATGCCATTTTCTCAAAAATAATATTTAAGCCCATCAGTGCTAAAGAAGCCCAAAACAAAACCCCTGCTGTTATCCCTGCCACAACCAACATGGCTTCTTTACGAGAGCGGCTCACTGCGGTCTGTGATACCAGAAAAAAATCAGGCCCTGGAGTAATAAGCGCACAAAAATGAATAAAAGCTAATGTAATTAACGCGACTAACATGTTGTCCTCCTGATTTGTTTCATTGTTTTTTATTGAGAAGCACACATTAGCATTTTTTACTATTTGATAAAATCTTAAACTACAACTGAATAATGATTATTTTTAACAATAAAAAAAGCCTCCGAAGAGGCTTAATTTTAAATGTAGATATTAAACTAAAATATCTCGCTTACCATTGGCGCCCATAGCACTCACAATACCGTTCTCTTCCATTTGGTCGATAATACGGGCAGCACGGTTATAACCTAAGCTAAACTTACGCTGTAATGATGATGTAGATGCCTTACGAGTTTCTAGGACAAACGATACACATTGATCATAAAGGGCATCACGGTCTGAAGCACCATCACCCTCTTCAAAGCCACGCGAAGCTGGCTCTTCATCAAATGGTGTTAAGATCTCATCTACGTAGTCTGGTTCACCACGTTCACGCCATGCATCACAAATACGGTTAACTTCATCATCACTAATAAATGCACCATGTACACGTTCTGGCTCAATTTTACCTGGCCCTAAGAACAGCATATCACCATGGCCTAACAAGTCTTCTGCACCACCTGCATCCAAAATAGTACGTGAGTCAATTTTACTGTTTACACGTAAAGCTACACGCGTTGGAATATTGGCTTTAATAAGACCCGTAATAACATCTACCGATGGACGCTGAGTTGCAAGTAACAGGTGAATACCAGCAGCACGAGATTTTTGCGCCAAACGCGTAATCATTTCTTCTGCTTTCTTGCCTACCTGCATGATCATGTCGGCAAACTCATCTGCCACAATCACGATTGATGGTAATGGCGTTAAACGAGGTGCACGCTCTTGTGTCGCTGAATCACTTGGTTTCCATGTTGGATCAATCAAGTCTTCTCCATTCGCAATTGCTTCTTCAACTTTTCGGTTGTAGTCACTTAACTTACGAATTTTAAGGAACGACATAAGCTTATAACGGCGTTCCATTTCATTTACACACCAGTTTAATGCACTAACTGCATCTTTCATGTCAGTGACTACAGGCGTTAATAAATGCGGAATATCGTTATAGTTAGCCAATTCAAGCTGTTTCGGGTCAATTAAAATTAAACGTAATTGATCTGGCGTATATTTAAGTAACATCGACAAAATCATTGAGTTAACGGCAACAGATTTACCCGAGCCAGTTGTACCCGCAACTAACATATGCGGTGCTTTTGCCAAGTCTGTTAGTACCGGATTACCCGAAATATCTTTACCCATTGCCATACTAATCAGAGCACTTGGGTCACGATATGCTGGTGTTTCCAACAGCTCAATTAAACGTACCATTTCACGGGCACTATTTGGTACTTCAATACCAATATATGGTTTACCCGGAATAACCTCCACAACACGTACTGATGCCATAGACATTGAGCGCGCCAAGTCACGGGAAATATTAGTCACTTTAGATGCTTTCACACCCGGTGCTAAATCTAATTCAAAACGTGTAACAACTGGACCCGGCTGAGCTTCAACAACCTGCGCCTTCACATTAAATTCTTGTAATTTAATCTCAAGCAATTCAGACAAACGCGAAAGCTGCTCTTCGGTAAAGTTAACTTTCTTATTTGGGTCAACCTTATCAAGTAATTCAAAGCCCGGTAATGTTGGTAAATCTAAACGCTTTTTGGCTACCTGCATTGCACGCGACATTGGTCGACCTGATGCATCTGTTAATGGCGCATCAAAATCGAATTCATCCTCAAGATTGTCTTCTGGCTTTCCAGCAGTTTCTTGCCAAGCTTCAATAAATTCTTCTTTTGAAAGCTTCTCTGCACCAATCGTAGTTTGAATAGGAGCTTTTACAAATGCTGAAGATTGCGCATAGCTACTTGCTTTGACCGATTGAGGTGCTGGGGCAATATCTTCATCAATTAATAAGTCATCAAAATCATCAAATACTTGTTCATTTGATAAGTTTTTAGGTGACTGATTTAAATTTGATACAGGTGCAGATGTTTCAACTGATGGATGAGGTGTTTGCGGTGCTACTGCTGATTCAACATGATGATCTTGAACGAACGGAGTATGTACATCAGTAGCAGTTTTACTATTTGGAACTGCTGCAAGCAATTCATCAAAAATCTCATCATCATTCCAATCTAAGCCTTGATGAATATTCGATGCTTGAGGTTGTGCTTGTTTAGCCTGATAAGCCGTTTCTTGGAATTGCTCATGACTTGGATGTTCATTTGAATCATCCGCAGCTCTTAACAGTGCATCAATTTCTTGCTTATGACTTGCATCATCGCGCTGTAGGGCACGCCAAACCTCACCTGTCGCTACTAAACGCTCACTGTCTTTTTTAAGCTGTTGAGCTTGTTCAAGCGTACGCTCAAAGTTTTCTGGCTGAGGCGCTGGTTTTTCTTCAACAGTTTCAGACTGACTTTGCTCTTTCGCTAACACATCGGCAAATAAACGCTCCGCCATTTCATCGTGTCGTGTAGAGCTAGCTTTGGCTTGAGTTTTTTCTGGCTGAACATTTAGCTCTGCTTCATCATTAACTTCAGCTTTAGGCATCTCGGCAACTTTTACCGTTGCTGTTTTATTTGCAGGCTGTGTAGTTAAATCATAAGCAGATTCATTTGGCGATACATTCTTATAGAATAAATCTTGTAAATAACTCGGCATTGCTTTGAGCGTAACCCATGTTTTGCTCCACTGCACCCCAAATGCCAAAGTGAATAATACCACTCCGAAAACCAATAAAAATAAGGTCGCACCATAAATTGTTAACAGTTGAGATAAGCTCTGCCCTAATTCATAACCAATAATCCCCCCTGCCGCATTATCTAAAGTATCTGCAGGTACATTCCAGTGTAAGTAAAGCAAACTAGACACAACAAGAATCAAGAAGAACTGAGCAGCATAACGGAATGGACGGTTTAGAAAACTATGCGGCCACCAGACTTGAATAGCTTCAACAAATAAGAAAATTGGAATAAGTAAACTTGCCCAACCTAAAAAGCCAAACAACAAATCTGCAATCCATGCACCGGCAATACCACTTGCATTGGATACTTGCTGAGTATCACTTGAAATATGCATCCAGCCCGGATCAAATGGCGTATACGTTACTGTCGCCAGAAACATATAAATACCAAAAGAGACCAAGAATAATGTCATCAATAAGCGCTGTGCATAAACACTTGACACCGCAGTCATATACTGTCCTGTAACCCATTTAATTATTGGTTTAGAGATGTGAAGACCTACATTTCAGATCTTCAACGAATGAACTTTATATTATGCACCTGTTCTTACAAAAAAGGTGCATGATTCTTTACAGTTGTTGTTAACATAAGGCTCTTCTATATTGTTATATAACTTAATTCGATTGTCCTGATCAATATTATCCACATTGATTTCACGCTATTGGTCGGCAATTTCACGTATAATTTTCAAAATTCTCGAAATAAATAAGGATACCCTCAATGAGTGCTCGTCATTCTCGGTTAATTATTCTCGGTTCTGGTCCTGCGGGTTATAGTGCAGCTGTATATGCAGCACGTGCAAATCTTAAACCAACACTTATTGCTGGTTTACAACTTGGCGGCCAACTTACAACGACAACCGAAGTTGACAACTGGCCGGGCGATCCTGAAGGTTTGACTGGTCCTGCTTTAATGGACCGTATGCAAGCACATGCTGAACGCTTCGGTACTGAACTCGTCTATGACCATATTAATGAAGTGGACTTAAATGTACGTCCTTTTGTTCTTAAAGGTGATATGGATGAGTACACTTGTGATGCATTAATTATTGCAACTGGTGCGACAGCTCAATATCTTGGTTTAGAGTCTGAACAAAAGTTTATGGGCCAAGGCGTGAGCGCATGTGCAACATGTGATGGCTTCTTCTATAAAAACCAAAAAGTAATGGTTGTAGGTGGTGGTAACACCGCTGTTGAAGAAGCGCTTTATTTATCAAATATTGCTGAACATGTAACACTGGTTCATCGCCGCGATTCTTTACGCTCTGAGAAGATTTTACAAGATCACTTATTTGCTAAAGAAAAAGAAGGCAAGATCAGTATTATCTGGAATCATGAAGTTGAAGAAGTCCTTGGTGACAATACTGGCGTAACAGGTGTTCGCTTAAAATCTACAAAAGATGAAAGCAAACAAGATGTACAAGTTCAAGGCTTATTCGTTGCCATTGGTCATAAGCCAAACACTGGAATGTTTGAAGGCCAGTTGAACTTACGTGATGGCTATATTCAAGTACAAAGCGGTACTTCAGGTAATGCAACAGCAACTTCTGTAGCAGGTGTTTTCGCTGCGGGTGATGTTGCTGACAGTATCTACCGTCAAGCCATTACTTCAGCTGGTTCAGGCTGTATGGCAGCATTAGATGCAGAAAAATATCTAGATAATCTTTAAGTTTAGATATTTCAAACAGCCGTTATAAAACGGCTGTTTTTTTATCATTTATAATAATTGCTGGCTGCCTCAAATTAATTTTTATAGCATAACCCTTAAGCACACATTATTTTAGTTTTATGAACATACTACCTCTATCTCAATATATTTTTCCAGATCCAGAGGAAGCCGATCCAGATGGTCATGGTCTAATTTGCATTGGTGCTGACCTCTCCCCTTCTACCCTCTATGAAGCATATACTCACGGACTCTTTCCTTGGTTTAATGAAGATGAACCTATTTGTTGGTGGAGTCCTGAACCACGCTGTGTGATTTACCCTCAAAACTATAAACCAAGTAAATCGCTCATTCGGAACATGAAAAAGCACGATTACACCATTACGGTAAACCGTGCTTTTGAACAAGTCATTCGTTCATGTTCACTACCTCGAAGTTATGCTAACGAAACTTGGATTAGCGAAGATATTATTCAAGGTTACTGCGCGTTGTTTAATTCAGGTTATGGCTACAGCATAGAAGTTTGGCAAGACAAACAGCTGGTAGGCGGTTTATATGGAGTTACGATTGGTAAGGGTTGTTTTGGCGAGTCTATGTTTAGTACTCAAACCGATGTTTCTAAAATGGCTTTTTATACTTTAATGTTAATCGGTCAAGAAAATCAGCTTCCTTGGGTCGACTGCCAACTGGTAAATAGTCACTTAATTAGCTTGGGGGCTTGTACACTTTCTCGGCAGGAATATCTTAAATCGTTACAAGATGTAATTATTCACCCCTCTATCAATTGGAAAAAGTATCAAGAACGTGTATTTTCAAGTAAAACAATAGCATTAAATGCAAAATTAATGGAATGATAACAGGAGGGACCAATCATGAAATCATATCACCCGAAGTCCCTTTTAAATGATCTGCAGTACTATATTACTCCACCTCACGATTGCAGCTATTTAGAAAATAAGTCAGCACGTATGGTCTTTTTAGACCCGATTCATCGCATCGATGTGGTGACTCTTTCAGAGTTATCGCGATTAGGTTTTCGTCGTAGTGGTGACTTTGTATATCGTCCTGAATGTCATTTATGCAGACAGTGTTTGTCTTGTCGTGTTCCAGTTGCCGATTTCCAAATGAACAGCATGCAAAAAAAAGCATGGAAGCGGAATCAAGACCTTACCATGACTGTTCTGCCAACACGGCAAGCTGCACAAATTCATTATGATCTATATGAACGTTACATTAACGAGCGCCATGCCGATGGTGATATGTTTCCACCAAGTTTAGATCAATTTGAAAAATTCCTAGTTCATAGTTGTACAGATAGTTTCTTCTTAGAGTTATGGAAAGATAACCGTCTAATTAGCGTTTCTACATGTGATTTAATGGATGATGGATTATCTGCGGTTTATACATTTTTCGACCCAGACGAGCACCGCAGATCTTTAGGTGTTTATTCAATTTTGAATCAGATCGAATATGTAAAATCACTTGGTTTAGAATATCTTTACTTAGGCTATTGGGTACCCCACTCAGCTAAAATGAATTATAAGTCTCAATATACTCCACTAGAACTTTTATTAGATGGGCAATGGCGCCGCTTAAATAGATCATTATCGCCAGAGGAGATTAATCAGTTAGGTAACTCTCTCATGACAACGTTACCTTCTGAATGGAATAATTTAATTATTAAGTAATGTGATTTTGTCTTGTTGTTAAAACAACAAGACAGTCATTTTAGAATAAAGACGCAAAATCGTCGGTACAGCTTTTTACCATAATAACGGCATTTTCACGCCCACCCTCTTGAGTTGGGTAATAATTGCGACGCACATCAATTTGATGAAAACCTGTTTTTTCGTATAAACCAATGGCTGCTTTATTACTTTCACGAACCTCTAGAAAAATTTGTACAGGTTGATTTTCTAACCGCTCAATCGAGGTTTCCAACAATTGATATCCTAAACCTTTACCTTGCATTTGAGGATCAATTGCCATAAGCAATAAGTTCGCTTCATCTAACACAGGTTGTAAAATACAAAAACCGACGACCTTATTATTTAACTCAATTACCGTACACTGATAAGAGTTCACAGATTCTAGAAATTGCTGCCTAGACCATGGGTGTGTTTGAACAAGCTTCTCAATTTGGGCAACACTATCAATATCGGAGGCTTGCATAGTACGGATCATGAGTTTCAGCACATTTTTAGATTTCAAAGTAAACGTATTATAGAAACTTAAATAGAAAAAACGAGTAAAAAAAAAGAGCAATTAAATTGCTCTTTTTCCGGACAGTTTTTTAAAGCCCTAACTTTTCACGCCAAGTGGCCAATAAAGCTGTCGTATCTGAATCATTTGGATGGAATTTTGGTCTTAAGAAATCTAATAATTCTGGAATTTGACGGGTCATAAAACCTTTACGGCCATACATGAACTTAAGCATGTATTTGGTATCTTTCCATGTTAGCTTGTCATCAGTCTTAAGTAACTTAGCAGTAAAATAAGATTGTGTAGCGAAGATTAATGCCATCGCAATAATTAAAGCGGTTGAGCGCATAAAATAAGCTTTTGGCCCTTGCCCATACATACTTGTATACACATCAAACGCAACAGCTTTATGTTCATTTTCTTCTACTGCGTGCCACATCCATAAGTGATACATGGTGTCATCTTGGAACATGGCCTGAATTTCAGGATTTTGTAAAAGTTCAGCGGCAATCGTCGATGTAAAATGTTCTAAAGCACAAGTACCTGTCAAATCAATCATTTCTTTAGTATAGCCAAAAGGTTTCATTAACTTGGTTACAACTGCTGTACCCATTTTAATAACTGTACCTGTTTGCTTTTCCATTTTGCGAACATCATATCCATACGCTTGCGCAGAAGCGTTAAATGCTAAATGTTCTTTAGAATGCATAGCTTCTTGACCAATAAAAGCACTTATTTCTTTTTGAAGAGCCGGGTCAGCAAGCTTTGGATCATTTCGTACTGCACGTGTACTATTTACAAAGAACTGCTCGCCTTCAGGAAAAAGAGCCGATAATGCTGTCATAAAGTGAGTTAATCCTGCATCGTAATTTGCCCAATAACGTGGGACTTGAGCAAATTCAAAGTCCATACGACGTACAGGGAAACTTGCTCCAGCACGATTAGAAATATTTACTTTAGCATTCATGTCAGACTCCTTTAAGTGAACCATCAATTCACTTATATCCTTATTTATTTTCTTAATATTTATAATAATACGCCTTTGAAAGCGCTATTTAAGTGCAGATGAGGACAGCAAATTATCAGATGAGGTCATCACTAGCCCCTTTCTGGAGCAAAATGAACATATATCAATTTTAAAAACGAGCAGTGGTTTCAAGACAATAAAAAAGGACTGCTAACAGTCCTTTTCACTTTATTTTTAATTTAAAGTCCAAGTTTGGCTTTCCATGATTTTAATAGGCTAACTGTATCTAAATCATTAGGATGAAAGCCTGGTTTAAAATAAGCCAACATCTCTTTAGCCATACCCGTAATAATGCCTTTCGACGGGCTATAACCATATTTATAAATCACAGACAATTCATCTAAGTTTAATTTTTTATCTTCTCTTAAAAGACGGAGTACAAACGAAGATTGAATTGCGAAAATAAGCGCCATCGCAAATACAAGTGAACTTGTACGTAATGCATAAGCTTTAACACCTTTGCCAAATACGCCTTCGTATACATCAAAAGCTACGGCTTTATGTTCATTTTCTTCTATTGCATGCCAATACCACATAGTTGACATTGTTTTGTCTGTCATAAGCTCTTGAATATGAGTATTAACTAAAAGCTGAGATGCAATCGTTGCAGTAAAATGCTCAAGAGCCGTAGTCGCAGTTAAATCTACCATTTCTTGGGTCATACCAAATGGTTTTACGATCTTTGCAAAAGTTTTACGGGCAGTCTGAATAGCTGTATCAGTAAATTTTTCCAACGACTCTACATCATGACCGAACTTTTGTGCAGATGCATTAAAGTTCACATGTTCTTGAGTATGCATAGCCTCTTGACCAATGAAAGCACTAATTTCTTTTTGTAGCTCTTCATTGTTTTTAATCGCTGGGTGATAACGCACCGCACGTACACTATCAATAAAGAACTTTTCACCAGCAGGAAATAGTGCTGATAATGCTGTCATAAAATGTGTAAGGCCAGCAGAACCATTCATCCAGTATTCTGGTACATCATTAAAGTCAAAGTTCATACGACGTACAGGAAAGCTTGCTCCGGCACGATTCGTAATATTTACTTTAGCGTTCATAGTGAAAGCTCCTTGCTAGTAACCGTAGTTACTTAAACTTTATTGTTCGTTTTCTTGATTCTTATCATACAAAGTTAATAAAAAGGCTTAAGTGCAAATAGGGACATTGAAGTATCAGTTAAGGCCAGCTTTCTATTGAATTGTCGAACAATTAAACATAAAAAAAGCGCCCCAAAAGGAGCGGTTGTTACTTATATAAATCAGTAGGTTAAATAAGATTGCTACACTTTTGTTGCACTATTTTTTAAAACTGCATTTGTCTTGTTTTACGTATTTTTAAACTACATTCAAAATAATTTAAAATGTAGTTTAATAGAAATGTGCCAACTAGTCTTATCTGGATAAGTGCAAACCAACTCTAAGTGGGTTAGTTGCGACTATCTGAGAGATAGTTGCACTAAGTATCTGTTAGCTGCTTAGTTGCGAGTAGCTTTAAGCTACTTGCAAATAATTAACTGAGTGACTTAAAGTCACCATATTCCCTGCTCAAAGCTGAGCAACCCCCTTTTAAGACTAAATCGTAAATCCTACTAACTAGCATTTAGATAGTTAGTTGTAAGTGACTCAAAAATATCCGCAAAAGTGATACCAGATTATCCCGTATCACTACTCCAAAAGTGTAGTAACTCCTCTCATGCGAATTTCATCTAATACCATGCACTTTATTGGCAAAAACCAAAAAACTAAAATTCAGGCAAAAAAATAAGGGTATATGCAATCTGCATACCCTTTTCGCCAAAAATGACGTAAACCCCATATTAGGTTAGCTCAAGTTTTCATTACGAAAGTTTCGTAGTTATTGCTGTAACGCCTTCACAATCGCACCGTGCCTTGTTTTGCAATCATTATATTTTGCAACCGTATCAACTGACCAGATCATTAAATCTTTGCCAGTTGTGCCATCAATTTCATTTAAATTAGGGCACGGCTGGATGAGATTAGCTGGTATTGCCGGCTTTAATGAGTTCATTGAGTTGCTGCACCCCAGCATCGTCAACACAGCTAGACTTATAAACAGGACGCTCCACGATCTTTTGCACTTCACGCTCAATATATTCGACTTTGGTGCTTTGCTCTGCTTTGACTCGTTCATAGTCTGCGCTCACTTTATTGATCTGATTTTGCTTTTCGGCAAGTGCTTTCAAATTCTTGCGCTCAATCTCTTGGATCTGAGATTGACACTTTTGTTCAGCTTCTTTTAGCTGACCAGTTTTGTAATTGAGTACGGCCAAAGATATGGCCAATAAAAAAGCGAGAAAACCGATAATGATTTCTCGCCAATATTTAGCAGCAAATACAATCCACATCACTGCGCTCCTATACATTTTGCGTGTCGTTCTACTTGTCTGGTCCAAACCCCGTAGCAACCATTTTTGCGAATAGAACAATCACGCTTTGCAACATACTTATATTTAAGTAATGAGTCGCAAGCTGCCTTATACTTCCCTACCTTTAGATTTTTCAGCATTGATGAGCTAGACCATGCACCAATCCCGTATTGATACGTGAAATCGAGGTATAGGTCATATTCAGTTTGTGATAATTTCACGCCCTTCAATGAATCTTTAAACGCGACTTCACGCTTAGCCACATCATTTCGCAACCACTTATCTGCGGTCGCACGTGTAATTGGTGGATCTGTCATTTTTACTGGTGAGCCATCCGGTTTGAATGTTGAACCATGGCCCTGTGTTGGACGATCCCCTTTAACGGGTATCACTGGCTTTGATGTAAACCCTTCATCATTTTTTACGCCCACAAAAAAAGCAGCCGAAGCTGCTAAGAATGCTGCGATATATTTAGTCTTGTTTGACATTACAGTCACCTTTCTTTTCTAAGCTTTCTAAATAAGCTTTCAGTGCAATTTCATCGCGCTTATTTTTCTTTTTGGCGTAATACCAGTTCATTAAAAAACCAGCTAAACCAATGATGATACTGACCCAAAATGCTAAATCGATTGACCCGATCCACGCCGAAACTGCTCCTGCCACACTTCCCCCGTATGTTGCACCCTTACTGGCCGCCAAAGCGGTCGATGTATCTATAATTTGCTGATTGTCTGCCATGCAGCCCCCTAATTTCGGCAATAAAAAAGCACCCAGTTGGGTGCTATAAAATGTCTCGTTAATATTAAAAACTGATCTTATCTACTTCAGCTTTCGTTTTAGCCAGCGCAATACTCTCTCTAGCTTTTCTGCTTCTTGCATGACACATAGATACATGCTCTGCCAATGCTTGTCTTAACTTTTTTAATTCCTCCCCTGATAATGTGATAACGGTATTGTTGAATAATGTCCATTCAACCTCTACGCCTAATGCACTTGCTGCAATAATGCGGCTCTGAGACTTTTCATCTGAATCAAATTTATATCCATTAAATGAAAAACCACCGAATTCGGTGGTTTCTCTAATTTGTTTTATCTCAAGCCATTTATGCTCCTTAACCTGATCTAGAGTTCGAGGATCTACCCATTCTTTATCTTTGAAATCAAATATATGATGTTCAGAAGGTTGTTGAGGAATCTCTTTCCACTTTCCATTGCTATGGTACATATTCGCCTTGGGTGGATCTTCAACTGCAAAACAATCTTCAGGGGTATTTAATTGAATAGTCTCGTCGTTGCCAGATATCTGAAACAACAACTCACCATGTTTTGAAACTATACCTGTCATTTTTTCAACTCAATTACCGTTAATGTTCTACTCGTTAATTCAAAAGGCAATGCAGCTTGATTTGATGCATCTTTAAAGTAGGAGGCTTTAACGTTGTTTACTGAAGTGGTATTTCTGCCGATCGCAACTCTAAGGCTATATTCAGCACTGCCTGAAAATGCATTATCAATAGTTGGGGGTAACGTATAAGAGCCACTGAAGTACAAAATATTATTTTGTGTATTGGATGGGGCAAAGTAATGCCGGGCAATCTCGGTTCCGTTTCTATAAACACCAACAATTAGGCTAATTAAAGAAGCCAAATCAGCTCTGGTTGTATTTCCATTAATAGAAGTTAGAACCATAAATTGTTTTAACATTATACCCCCGCTGATGAGGGCCTTTCCTCCAGATCTTGCCATAGTAACTGATGCAACCTTTCCATTTGACCATGTAAACCAAGCATTGATAGAAGATTCATCTACAAGCTGATTATCAAAATCAGGAATATTTGAGTTTGATGGGAAGGTTACGCCTATTGGAACAGTTACTGCTTCATCCTGGATTTTAAGGGTGCTAATTGCACCATCATCAATATTTGCATTTTTAACTTTAATTGAACCTAGATCAGCGCTAATAACACTTAAGTTTTCTGCCCAGATCCTATTCGCATTGATATATCCAAAACTACCATTGTCGACATACAATCCACGCGGAATAACAGTACCGTTTGGCAAAGTAACTGGAGTATTTTGCAGTGTCATTAATGGTTTAGGTTCTACATCATCAACACCGACAGGCGTACCAAACTGAATTGCATCATAATTGAATATGAAAGTTGAAGTCGTACCATCATTCATTGATCCATGACCAGAAACATGGCCATTTACATCGAACTTAGTAAACTGCTGAGCATAGATGCCATCTACACTTTCAGTGACATTTTGAATAGACGCACTATTCTCACCGACTTTTGTTTGCAACGTTTCCGTTACTTTTATCGTTGAAGAAATAGCACTAGCATTTGCATTGATTTGTTGCTGAAACAAAGCATTGCTC